>NZ_LABY01000099.1 GCF_001043975.1 Methylobacterium variabile | reverse complement strand
GAGGCCGCCTTGCCGACGCGCCCGGAGACCAAGGCCGCCCGCGACAGCAACGTCGTCAGCGTCGCCCGGCGCCAGCGCTGAACCGGAACCGGGCCGCGTCCGGGGGACGCGGCCCGAACCTCGTTACTTGATCACCGCGCAGCCGATGCGGGCGCCCGCATTGCCGATCGGCTGCGTGGCGTGGTCGTCCTCGTTGGCGTGGATGATCAGGGCCGAGCCGTCGTTGTCCTTCAGGCCACCCTCGCCGGTGAGCGGCGTGTCGCTCGAGACCTCGGCATTCACCGAGCCGTCGGCGTTGGCGTAGACGTTGGGCAGGTCGCCCTCGTCGGGCCCCTCCGGGTTCAGGAGGCCGTGCTTGGCGTTGTCGTGATTGATGTGCGCCTTCGACTCCTGGAACTTGTCGGTGTCGGCGCAGCTGCCTACGGCGTGGAAGTGGATGCCGTGCCAGCCGGGCGGCAGGCCGCCGGCCTGGATCGTCACCCGCATCACCAGGGTGTTGGCCCCGTCCCGCAGCGCGATCTTGCCGATCGTCTCCCCCTTGTTGTTGACGATCGGCGCGTCGTAGGTCGTCGGCGCGGCCGGCTTGTCCTGCGCGGGCTTGTCCTGGGCGATGACGGGGGCCGTGAGGCCGAGGGCCAGGGCGCTCGCGAGCACGGCGCTTCGCAGGCTGGTTCTCATGGAAAGACTCTCCTCTTGTGTCGCGGTGTAGCTAGGGCGCTCGGCGCCGCCGGGGACGGCCGGACGAGGATGAAGCCGCGACGAAACCGGTCGTGTTCGACCAAGGATCGAGGGTGATGACGACGGGCGAACGGTTGCGGGCCGACCGGCTCCTGGTGGAGGCGGGCCATTTCGAGAGCCGGGCGCGAGCGCAAGGTGCGATCGAGGCCGGGCTGGTGCGGGCGGACGGCGTGGTCGTGCGCCGGGCCTCCGACCTGATCGCCCGTGACGCCACCATCGTGGCCGAGGCGCCGCACCCTTATGTCTCCCGCGGGGGCCTGAAGCTGGCGGCGGCGCTCGACGCCTTCGGGATCGACCCGGCCGGGCGGATCTGCCTCGATATCGGCGCCTCGACGGGCGGCTTCACCGACGTGCTGCTGCGTCGCGGCGCGGCCCTCGTCCACGCCGTCGATGTCGGCCGCTTCCAGCTCCATCCGAGCCTCGCCGCCGATCCCCGCGTCGCGGCGCGCGAGGCGACCGATGCCCGCTCCCTCCAACCCTTTCCCGAGCCGCCCTCCCTCCTGGTGATCGACGTGAGCTTCATCTCCCTGCGGCTGGTCCTGCCCCCCCTGGTCCCGCTCCTCGCGACGGAGGCCGCCCTGGTGGCACTGATCAAGCCGCAATTCGAGGCCGGGCGCGAGCGTGTCGGCCGCGGCGGGCTGGTGCGCGACGAGGCGGTCATGGCGGCAGTCTGCGAGCGCATCCGGGATCTTGTCGCCTCCCTCGGCTTCACCGTGCGCGGGCTGATCCCGTCCCCGGTCGAGGGCGGCGACGGCAACCGGGAATTCCTGATCGGGGCCGTGCGGGAGGCCGGACGATGAGCGAGGCCGCCGAGATCACCTGCGAGATCGCCCGCCTCGGCCTGCGCGGCGATGGCGTGACGCCGGACGGCGCGGTGGTGCCGGGCGCCCTGCCGGGCGAGACCGTGCGGGCGGTGCCGGAGGAGGGCACCCGCCCGCCCCGCGCCCGGCTCGATGCGGTGCTGACCCCCTCGCCGGACCGGATCGCGCCGTTCTGCCCCTATTTCGGCATCTGCGGCGGCTGCGCCGTCCAGCACCTCGCGCCCGCTCCCTACGCCGCGTGGAAGCGCGACCTCGTCGTCGGGGCGCTCACGCGTGCCGGGATCGAGGCGCCGGTGGCGCCGCTCCTCGATGCCCACGGCCTAGGTCGCCGCCGCATCACCCTGCACGTGCGCGCCGGTGAAGGCGGGCACCCGCCGCATGGCGGCGGGCCGCAGGCCGGCTTCATGGCGGCGCGCAGCCACGCGCTCGTGGCGATCGACCATTGCCCGATCACCGAGCCGGCCCTGCATCGCGCCCCCGAGATCGCCCGGGCAGTGAGCCGACCGCTGGGCGGCGGTGGGGCGAAACCCCTCGACGTTCAGGTGACCGCGACGAGAGGCGGCCTCGACGTCGACATCCGCGGCCACGGCCCCGCCTCGGACCGGGCGCGCCAGGCCCTGGTGCTGCTCGCCGGCGAGCTCGACCTCGCCCGGCTTTCGCTCCACGGCGACGTGCTGATCGTGCGCCGCCCGCCGGAGATCGCGGCCGGCCGCGCCCGGCTGGTGCCGCCGGCCGGCGGCTTCCTGCAGGCGACGGCGGAGGGCGAGGCGACGCTCGCCCGCCTCGTCGTCGAGGGGATCGGCAAGGCCAAGCGCGTGGTCGACCTCTTCTCCGGCGCCGGCGCTTTCTCGCTGGCGCTCGCGGAAGGTCACACCGTCCACGCCGTCGAGGGCGAGGAAGGAGCGCTCAAAGCCCTCGACCGCGCTTTTCGCGAGACGCCGGGCCTGCGCACCGTCACCACCGAGCGCCGCGACCTCTTCCGCCGCCCGCTGCTGGCGCCGGAACTCGACCGCCACGACGCGATCGTGTTCGACCCGCCCCGGGCCGGTGCCGAGGCACAGAGCGCCCGGATCGCCGAATCGAAGGTGCCGGTGGTGGTCGGCGTCTCCTGCGACGCCGGCAGCTTCGCCCGCGATGCCGCCCTGCTGGTACGCGGCGGCTACCGGCTGGAGGCGGTGACCCCGGTCGACCAGTTCCGGCACTCGCCGCACGTCGAGATCGTCGGGGTTTTTCGGCGGCCGGGGAAAAAGCGCTAAGCGCAAGTCGTCGCTGCTAGTCCGGCCTCATCGGTCCGGCGCCGCCGGCACCTGCCCGCCCGCCACGTTCCGCCGCGGCTGCAGCAAGAGCGCCAGCAGCCCCGTCCACCCGGTCTGGTGCGCCGCCCCCAGGCCCGCGCCGGTGTCGCCGTGGAAGTACTCGTGGAACGGGACGTGGTCGCGGAAATGCGGGTCGTCCTGGAACAGCGGCTTGTCGCCGAGGACCGGCCTCCGGCCGTCGGGGCCGCGCAGCACCAGGCGGGTGAGGCGGGCCGACAGCTCCTCGGCGATCTCCGGCAAGGTGAGGTAATGCCCTGAGCCCGATGGACACTCGATCTTGAACTCGGGGCCATAGAAGCGGCCGAACTCGGTCAGGGCCTCGACCAGCAGGTAGTTGATCGGCAGCCAGATCGGCCCGCGCCAGTTCGAGTTGCCGCCGAACACCGCGGTCGTCGACTCCGCCGGCTCGTAATCGACCGCGAAGGTCTGGCCGTCCCAGGGGAAGCGGAACGGCTCGGCCTTGTGCGCCTTCGAGACCGAGCGCACGCCGTGGGGGGACAGGAACTCGGTCTCGTCGAGCATCCGGCGCAGGAGCGCCTTCATGCGGTGGCGGCGCAGGAGCGAGAGCAGCACCCGGTTGCCACGGCCCGGCTCCTCCCAGCGCGAGACCTGGGCGGCGAGGTCGGGGCGGTGGGCAAGGATCCAGCGGGCGCGCCGGGCGAAGGCGGGGAAGCGCTCGGAGAAATCCTCGTTCAGCACCTCGACGGCGCAGAGCGGGATCAGCCCGACGAGCGAGCGCACCCGCAGCGGCACCTGGCGGCCGTCGGGCAGGCTCAGCACGTCGTAGTAGAACTCGTCCGCCTCGTCCCACAGGCCGGTGCCGTTGCCCCCGACATGGGTCATCGCCTCGGCGATGGTCAGGAAATGCTCGAAGAACTTGGTGGCGATGTCCTCGTAGACCGGGTCCTCGACCGCGAGTTCCAGCGCGATCCGCATCAGGTTGAGGCTGTACATCGCCATCCAGGCGGTACCATCGGCCTGGTCGAGGGTGCCGCCGGTGGGAAGCCGCGCCGAGCGGTCGAAGATGCCGATATTGTCGAGGCCGAGGAAGCCGCCCTGGAACACGTTGCGGTCGCCGGCATCCTTGCGGTTCACCCACCAGGTGAAGTTCAGCATCAGCTTGTGGAAGACGCGCTCGAGGAAGGCGCGGTCGGCATTGCCCGTCATCGCCTGGTCCATGCGGTAGACGCGCAGGGCAGCCCAGGCGTGGACCGGCGGGTTCACGTCGCCGAAGGCCCATTCGTAGGCCGGCAGCTGCCCGTTCGGGTGCATGTACCACTCGCGGGTGAGCAGGATCAGCTGGCCCTTGGCGAAGGCCGGGTCGATCAGCGCGAAGGTCACGCAATGGAAGGCGAGGTCCCAGGCCGCGTACCAGGGGTACTCCCACTTGTCCGGCATCGAGACGATGTCGGCGTTGTTCAGATGCGTCCACTCGCTGTCGCGGCCGTGCCGGCGGGATTCGGGCGGCGCCGGCTGGGCCGGGTCGCCGGCGAGCCAGCGCCGGACGTCGAAATGGTAGAACTGCTTCGACCACAGCATGCCGGCGAGCGCCTGGCGCTGCACCAGGCGGGTATCCGGATCGGCGACGTCGCGCTGGAGCGCGGCATAGAAGGCGTCGGCCTCGGCGAGGCGCCGGGCCAGCACGGCGTCGAAGGCCGCCGCGTCGCGCGCGTCGGGGCTCGCCGCGGGGCTAACGCGGTAGCGCAGCACCACCACGCCGCCGGCCGGCACGGTGTGCCGGCTCCAGGCGGCGCATTTGGTGCCCTCGGCCATCGGGTTCACGGCCTCGGTCAGGCCCTCGACCACGCGGTCGTTGATCGCGTCCTTCGGGTGGGCGGGGCCAGCCGCGCCGAACAGCCGCCGGGCGTTGGTCTCGTTCTCGCAGAACAGGAACTCTGCCGGCTGGAGCGCCGCAAAGCGCATCGGCGGCAGGCTCTTGCGCGTCGCCTCGACGGCACCGGTCTCGGTCAGGCGCAGGAGCGGGCGCGGCCGGTCCGGCTCCCAGGCCTCGCGCCCCCACGACCATGTGTTGCGCGACCAGAGCTGCGGCAGGACATGGAGCTCGGCCGCTTCCGGCCCGCGGTTGACGATCGTGACGCGCATCAGCACGTCGTCGGGTGCCGCCTTGGCGTACTCTACCGTTACGTCGTGGTAGCGCCCGCCGTCGAACGCGCCGGTGTCGGCGATCTCGTATTCGGGGAGATTCCGCCCCTTGCGTCTCCCGTTCTCGGCGACGAGGTCGGCGTAGGGGAAGGCGGCGTGCGGGTACTTGTAGAGCATCCGCATGTACGAGTGCGTCGGGGTGCCGTCGAGGTACCACCACAGCTCCTTGACGTCCTCGCCGTGGTTGCCCTCGTCGTTGGTGAGCCCGAACATCCGCTCCTTCAGGATCGGGTCGCGGCCGTTCCACAACGCCAGGGCGAGGCACCAGAGCTGGCGGTCGTCGCTGAAACCGGCGATGCCGTCCTCGCCCCAGCGATAGGCGCGGGAGCGGGCGTGGTCGTGGGGCAGGTAGTCCCAGGCGGTGCCGCCCTCGCTGTAATCCTCCCGCACCGTACCCCACTGGCGCTCGCTCAGGTACGGGCCCCAGCGGTGCCAGCCCTCGGCCTCGACGGCGGCGAGGCGACGGCCCTCCTCGGTGTCGGTCAGGCAGGGAGCGGGTGAGACGGGCATCGCGGGCTTCTCCACACAGTCACACCGGATCGAGGTCGAGCATCCGCCGCACCCGGACCAGCTCGCCGAGGGACCAGGCCTGGAACGGGCAGCCGCCGGGGCGGTGGGGCGGGTCGCCGTCGGCGACCTCCGAGACGTGGCCGAGGCCAGCCTCGGCGAGGTGGGCGTCGAGCGGCGGCAGGAAGCGGGCCCGCGCCTCGGCCTTGGCCTCGGGCGTGCGCCCGCGAACGCCGAGCCAGGCATCGACGAACGGGCCGATCAGCCAGGGCCAGACCGTGCCCTGGTGGTAGGCGCCGTCCCGCTCCGCCGGCCCGCCGCGGTAAGCACCGCGGTAGTCCGGGTCGTCGGGGTCGAGGGAGCGCAGGCCGAGCGGCGTGAGGAGCCGCGCCTCGACCGCGTCGACCACCGCGCGGGCCGGGCTGCCGGTGAGGAGCGGGAAGGGCAGGCCGCCGACCGCCAGGATCTGGTTCGGCCGTAAGCGCGCATCGACTGCGCCAGGAACATGGTCGACGTCGATCACGTCGAGGAGGGCGCCGTCGTCCGTGACGAAACGCCCGAAGGCGGCGGAGGCCCGCTGCTCCAGGTCGCGCCAGCGCGGCGACCAGCGCGCGACGCCGATCCTGAGGGCGTTGATCCACAGCGCCTGGACCTCGACCGGCTTGCCGATGCGCGGGGTGATCACCCTCTCGCCGACCTTGGCGTCCATCCAGGTGAGCTGCAGGCCCGGCACGCCGGCCCGCAGCAGCCCGTCGGAATCGGCGCCGATCTGGAAGCGGGTGCCGGCGGCGTAGGCGTCGAGGATCGCCGCGCAGGCCGCGTCCAGCCGGGCGGCCTCCGGCTCCGGCACCGGCATCCCCGCGGCCTCGTGGGCGGCCAGCGTGTCGTGGACCGCCACCACGTACCAGAGCGCGGCGTCGACGGCGTTGTATTCCGGCGCCTCGCCCCGGTCGGGGAAGCGGTTCGGCATCATGCCCTCGCTCACCGCCCCGGCCCAGGCGAGCAGGATCGCCCGGGCCTGGGCGAGGGCGCCGGTGGCGAGCAAGAGCCCGCGCATCGCGATGAAGGTGTCCCGGCCCCAATCGGTGAACCACGGGAAGCCCGCCACCAAGGTGCGGCCGCCCGGCCGGTCGACGAGGTAGGCGCCCGCCGCGAGCGCGAGGGGCGACAGCGCCTCCCGCCGCGCCCGCTCGGCCGCGACCACGCGCGCGGTGTGGGCCTCCGCCCGTACGGCGAGGCCGTCGCCGCTGCGCAGGATCATCACGCCTGCGCCGGCCGCGAGGTCGAAGGTGAAGGATCCCGGGCTCGCCAGATCCTCGGTGTCGTCGAGGCCGCGCGCGGCTTCCGCCGCGTAGAGGAAGTTCCGGTACCAGTCCGGCGCGTGCGCGTAGGTCCCGTTGGTAAGGGTCGCGACGGCCGGCAGGCCGGGGTAGGGCCGCCAACTCACGTTGCCGTCCCGCACCGTGGCGGTGAAGGCGAGAGCCGGGTTCTCGCGGTGGAGGGCATGGTAATCCCGCCCCGACAGGAGCGGGCGCACGGTCAGCGTGCAGGGGCCGTCCCCCGTCCGGCGCTCCCAGCGCAGCACCGTCTCGCAGGAATCGGGCTCGACCAGCACCTCCTGCGTCAGGGTGCTGCCGTCCGGGAGCGCGAAGGTCCAGGTTGGCCACGGGCGCGGCGTGAAGCCGGTGACGTGGCGCCAGCCGTCCGGGTGGAGCACGTCCGGCGCGTAGGCCTGCGTCGAGAGCGGGACGCGCCCGGCCGCCGTCTCGACCTCCGCCTCGATCCCGTTGACCAGCACCACCCGCCCGGTCGGCGGGGTCGTGGCGGTGAGGAGCAGGGCGTGGTAGCGCCGGGTGCGCGGGCCCGACACAGGACCGGAGGCGAAGCCCCCGAGCCCGTCGGCCTCCAGCCACTCGCGCGCGTCGTCCGGCCCGTTCACCCCCTAGTCGCCGTCGAGGGGCAGCCAGCGCCGGCCGTCGCGGGCGAGCAGCTCGTCCGCCGCCGCGGGCCCGGCACTGCCGGCGGCGTAGGGCTCGGGCTCGCCGCCCGCGGGCCAGGCCTGCACCAGCGGCTCGACGGCGGCCCAGGACGCCTCGATGTTGTCGGCGCGCTGGAACAGCGTGGCGTCGCCGCACAGGCAGTCGTAGAGCAGGGTCTCGTAGCCGACGTTGGGCTCCTGCGGGAAGAACGCGTCCTCGCGGAAGGTGGAGCGCACGGCGCCGAGCCGCATCGACGGGCCCGGCACCTTGGCGTTGAACTCGGTCACCATGCCCTGCACCGGATCGACCATGATCCGCAGGATGTTGGGGGCGATCTGGTCCACCGGGGTGTCGCGGAACAGCCGGTAGGGCGCCGGCTTGAAATGGACCGCGATCTCGGTGCGCCGCCCGGTCATCCGCTTCCCGGTACGCAGGTAGAACGGCACCCCGCCCCAGCGCCAGTTGTCGATGGTCAGCTTGAGGGCGGCGTAGGTCTCGGTGCGGCTGTCCTTCGCCACGTGCGGCTCGTCCCGGTAGGCCGGCACGTCGCGGCCCTGCACCCGGCCGGCACGGTACTGGCCGCGCACCGCGTCCTCCGGCTGGACCGGGCGCACCGCCTGGACGAGCTTCGCCTTCTCGGTCCGCACCGCCTCGGCATCGAAGGAGACCGGCGGCTCCATCGCGGTCATGCACAGGAGCTGGAACAGGTGGTTGGGCACCATGTCGCGCAGCGCCCCGGTCGGCTCGTAGAAGGCGCCGCGCTCCTCGACGCCGATGGTCTCGGCGGCGGTGATCTGGACGTGGTCGACGAAGTCCCGGCGCCAGATCGGCTCGAACATCCCGTTGGCGAAGCGGATCGCCATGATGCTCTGCACCGTCTCCTTGCCCAGGAAATGGTCGATCCGGTAGAGCTGCGACTCGTCGGCGACCGCCAGCAGGCGCTTGTTCAGCTCCTGCGCCGAGGCGAGATCGCTGCCGAACGGCTTCTCGATGACGACGCGGCGGAAGCTGTCGTCCCCTTGCTTCAGCAGCCCGGCCTCTCCGAGATGCTCGACGATCGGCGCGAAGAAGCGTGCCGCCACCGCGAGGTAGAACACCGCGTTCCCCGGAATCTTCTCCGCGACCTGCCGGTAGGTCTCGGGCGCCAGGAAGTCGCCCTTGAGGTAGTGCAGGCGGTCGCGCACGAAGCCCCAGGCGGTGGGGTCGATGTGCTCGGCGTGAAACTCCGCCGTCTCGTCCTTGGTGAAGGACTCCATGGTGTCGGAGAGGTTTTTCCGCCAGCTGTCGTCCGAGCCGTCGCTGTGATCGACGCCCCAGATCGTCGTCGTGTCGTCGAGGAGGCGGCTGCCGGCGAGATTGTAGAGCGCCGGCATCAGCAGGCGCTTGGTCAGGTCGCCGCCGGCGCCGAAGATCACGATGGTGCAGGGCGGGGCCGGCTTGCTGCCGGAGGCGGCGTGCCCTTCCACCGGGACGTGCGACGTCATGGGGCTCTCCTTCCGCAGCGGGCGGGACGCCGGTGAAGCTAGCTCCCGCCGTGCGGCGGGCAAGGGACGGGCGCGGGCCGGACAGGCGGAGAATGCACGCCCCTCCCGCATCGCCGCCGCTTCCCCCGGAGGCCCCGGCTCGCTTAGGGTCCCGGCCGAGGCAATTCGGGGAGCAGGCGGCACGATGGCGGACGGGATCGGGCAGGCGGGCCGCATCGCGGTGATCGGCAGCGGCGGAATCGGCGGCTACCTTGCGGGGGCGCTCGAACAGGTCGGGCACGCCGTCACGCTGTGCGTGCGCACGCCCTTCGAGCGCCTCATCGTCACCGACGCCTCCGGCGAGCGGGAGGTGCCGGTGCGCATCGTCGCCGACCCGCAGGAGGTCGGCCCGGCCGAGTGGGTGCTGGTGACCACCAAGGCGCAGGACACCGCGAGCGCGGAGCCGTGGTTCCGCCGGCTGGTCGGCCCGGGCACCCGGGTCGCGGTGGTGCAGAACGGCGTCGACCAGGCGGCGCGGGCCCGGCCCCACCTGGCGGCGGACGTGCCGGTGCTGCCGGCGATCATCTACTGCTCGGTCGAGCGCACGGCCCCCGGCCGCATCACCCACCACGGCAGCACCAAGATGAGCGTGCCGGCGGGGGAGGACGGGGCGGCCTTCGTGCGGCTCTTCGCCGGCACGCCGTTCGAGATCACCCAGGAGGCGGACTTCACCACGGTCGCCTGGCGCAAGCTCCTCAGCAACGCGGTGGCCAACCCGATCACGGCCCTGACCCTGCGCCGCATCGCGGTGTTCCGGGAGCCGGCGATCCAGGAGCTCGCCCGCGGGCTGATGGACGAGGTGATCCGGGTGGCCAACGCCGAGGGCGCAAAGCTGACCGGGGAAGACGGCGCCCGCATCCTCGAGGGCTACCTCCGCTTCAACGGGGACGGCGGCAGCTCGATGCTCTACGACCGCCTCGCCGGCCGCCCTCTCGAGCACGCCCACCTGACCGGCGCCGTGGTGGCGGCGGCCGAGCGCCACGGAATCGACGTGCCGCTCAACCGCACGATCCTGGCCCTCCTCGTCGCGGCGAGCGGCCAGGGGTTGGCAGGGGACCGCTGAGAGCCTGTTTGATCGGATCCCACGGATTTGACACCCTGCATGTCATTCCGGGCTCCGCTGTGCGGCCCGGGAATGACGAGGAGGACGTTCATACTGTCCATCACGTCAAGCAGGCTCTGAGAGACGTGCATTCCGTGGGGTGATCCTCGGCGCGGCCGGGCCGTTGGTGAGGAACCGCGCCGGCCCCGCAGATCCTCCGAGGCGCCGACGCCGTCGCGGGCCGCCCGATCCGGCGCAACAATCAGCGGGCCTGGCGCGCGATGGGCCTTCCCGTGGATGACCGCCCCTACCGCTCAAGGTGCTGTTGACGGCGGGACGTCGGTTCGGCGAGCCTGCCGCGGTCGGGGCCGCACCCTGAAGCCCGTGAGGGTAGGACCTGAGCGCCGGGCCCGGGCCGCCTCGCGGGCCATGCCGGAGACGTCGATGCGCACTCTCGTCCGCGGACCCGCCGTCGCTCTGGCGGTGCTCGGTGTCGTCCTCCCTGCCTCCGGGCCGGCCCGGGCCCGCGACCTGCCGCGCCAGGTCCAGGCCGAGATCGACGCGGACATCCGCGAGTGCAGGCCGGAGAAGGTGGTGTTGGGCCGGGGCTTCGTCTCGCAGCGGGACGTGAATGGCGACGGCACGCCGGACTTCATCCTCGACTACGGCGCGTTCCAGTGCGGGGACAGGGCGGCTTTCTACTGCGGATCGGGCGGCTGCACCACGAAGGTGTTCGTCTCGACGGGGCGGAACGGATACGCGAAGGTCTTCGACGAGATCGTGCGAGGCATGCAGTTCCGGACGGTGAACGGCCGGCCGGCCATGATGCTGAACCTGCACGGCAGCGCCTGCGGCAAGGTGGGCGCCGAGCCCTGCGGGAAGACGCTGACCTGGAACGGGACGCGGTTCGCCAGCGCTCGCTGAGATCCTGCGCCGACCTGCCTGTTTTCCGAGCCCGGGCGTTCAGGCGCCCTCCGGCCCGACCTCCACCCATACGCGGGTGCCCTCGACCCGGACCGGGTAGGTCGCGAGGTCGCGGCAGACCGGCCCGCCCTGCGCCCGGCCGGTGGCGATCTCGAACAGGCCGTAATGAGCCGGGCACTCGACGTAGCCCTCGACCACCTCGCCCTCGGTGAGCAGGGCGCCCGCATGGGTGCAGCGTGCTTGCGTGGCGTAGACCACGCCCTCGACGCGGTAGAGGGCGAGGGCGTGGCCCGCGGCCTCGCGGGCGAGGACCGGCCGTCCCTCGAACTCAGCCAGATCGGCGACGGGGATCCAGGTCATCGGGCGGCCAGCACCGTCGCCCGGCAGGCGCCGAAGCCGATCGGCGCGAAGCCCTCGCGCACGCCGCGGGCGGTCAGGATCACCTCGTCGCCGTCCTCGAGGAAGCGGCGCTCCTCGCCGGTGGCGAGGCGGATCGGCTGCTTGCCGCCCTGCGTCGTCTCGAGCAGGCTGCCATAGGAATCCGGCTCCGGGCCCGAGAGCGTGCCGGTGCCGAGGAGGTCGCCCGGCCGCAGGTTGCAGCCGCCGCTGGTGTGGTGGGCCACCATCTGCGCCACCGTCCAGTACATGTGGCGCGCGTTCGAGCGGGCGACGCGGTGCGGCGCGAGACCGGCCTCGCGGGAGGCCGGGGTCGAGAGCAGGACCTCCAGTTCGAGGTCGAGGGCGCCGCCGGCTTGGTCGGCGGCATCGAAGAGATAGGGCAGGGGAGCGGGATCGCCCTCCGGCCGCGGCGCCTGGGGCGCGCGGAACGGCGCCAGCGCCTCCGGCGTGACGATCCAGGGCGAGATGGTCGTGGAGAAACTCTTGGCCAGGAACGGCCCGAGCGGCTGGTACTCCCAGCCCTGGATGTCCCGGGCCGACCAGTCGTTGAGCAGGCAGAAGCCCGCGACCTGCGCGGCGGCCTCGGCGATCGGCACCGGCTCGCCGAGCGCGTTGCCGGGGCCGATCCACACGCCTAGCTCGAGCTCGTAGTCGAGCCGGCGCGACGGGCCGAAGACCGGCGCGTCGAGGTGGGGCGGCTTCGCCTGCCCGTGCGGCCGGCGCACGGGCAGGCCCGACGGCCGGATCGAGGAGGCGCGGCCGTGATAGCCGACCGGCACGTGCTTGTAGTTCGGCAGGAGCGGCTGGTCGGGCCGGAACTGGCGGCCGGTGTTGGTGGCGTGGTGGATGCCGACGAAGAAGTCGGTATAGTCGCCGATCGCCGCCGGCAGGTGCAGCGTGCAGGAGGAAGCCTCGTGCAGGAGCGGTGAGGCCCGGTCGCGATGCGGGCCATCCGCCCGCAGCAGGCCGAAGACCTGCTCGCGCAGGCTCCGGCGCGGGCCGGCGCCGAGGGCGAGGAGACCGTTGAGGGCGCCGCCCTCCGCCGCCGCGACCGCCCGCGCCGCCTCGCCGGACAGGAGGCCCGCCGCCCGGGTCGCCGGCAGGTCGAGGATGCGGTCGCCGATGGCGATGCCGGCCCGCTTCGCGCCGTCCTCCATCGAGAACACCCCGAGCGGCAGGTTCTGGATCGGGAAGTCCGGATGCCCGTCCGCGCCCGGCACCCAGGAGCGAGCGGGGGCATCGTGCGTGTGGTCGAGGCCGACCATCACCGCGTCTGCGGCCGGCTCGGAGTGGATTGCGTCGTCAGCCTACGGCCGCAGGTCCCGTCCTGCCTCCGCAGGGCCGGCGTCGCGGCGGCAAAGCGGCCGACCATGTGCGGGAACGCGACAGGACGAAGCCCGGACGGCGCCTGGAGGTTCATGACGGCCTTTTCCTGCCCTCGGATTTAGTCTCACTTGCAACTTTCCTCCGTGGATAGGTGCGACCGGAACAGGCGTCAAGCATCGCGCGCGCCGGTTGCGCCGGGCCGGCGCCTGGGGCACAGCATCGGGCATGATCGCGGTGGATTGGGGAACGAGCAGCGCCCGGGCCTACCGGCTTGGACCGGACGGGGCGGTGCTGGAGCGGCGCGAGGGCGCGGGCGGTATCCTGCGGGTGCCGGAGGGCGGCTTTCCGGCGGCGCTCGCCGGCATGATCGGGGACTGGCTGGCGGCCGGCGAGACGCGGGTGCTGCTCTCGGGCATGGTCGGCAGCCGCCAGGGCTGGCAGGAGGCGCCGTACCTCGCCTGTCCGGCGGGGCTCGACGACCTCGCGGGCGCCGTGGTGCCGGTGCCGTTCGCGGACGCGACGGTGCGGCTGGTGCCGGGCCTGAGTGCCGGTGACGCGGCCGGCGTGCCCGAGGTGATGCGCGGCGAGGAGGTGCAGGTCTTCGGGGCGCTGACCCGCCCGGACGAGGACGCGCTGCTCTGCCTGCCCGGCAGCCATTCCAAGTGGGTGCGGGTGGAGAGCGGGCGCATCGCGGGATTCTCCACCAGCATGACCGGCGAGGCATTCGCGGCGCTGAAAGACCACACCATCCTCGGCCGGATGATGACCGGGACGGCGGAGCCCGGTCCCGCCTTCGAGGCCGGCGTCGCCCGAGCGGCGGAGGCCGGAGGCCTGCTCCACCACCTGTTCGGCACCCGCACCCTCGGGCTGTTCGGCCGGCTCGCACCGGAGGACGGCGCGAGCTACCTCTCGGGCCTGCTGATCGGGCACGAGGTGACGTCCGCTCTCGCGGACGGCGCAGCGACGGGGCTGGCCACGGTGCGCCTCGTCGGCTCCGGCCCGCTGATGGCGCTCTACGGCCGGGCGATCGTCCTCGCCGGGGGTGAGGCAGTCGCGGGCGACCCGGATGCCGCGGCGCGGGGCCTGGCGCTGATCGGGGAGAGATCCGCATGGATGTGATGGACTGGCTGGCCCGCTGCCCCCTTGTGGCGATCCTGCGCGGCGTTCGGCCGGACGAGGTCGAGGCCATCGGCGAGGCGCTGGTGGCGCAGGGCGTGGTGATCCTTGAGGTGCCGCTCAACTCGCCCGAGCCGGTCGAGAGCGTGCGCCGCCTGGCGGCCCGTCTCGGCGACCGGGCGCTCGTCGGCGCCGGCACCTTCCGGCGCGAGGCCGAGGTGGCGGCGGTGGCGGAGGCCGGCGGGCGCCTGCTGGTGACGCCGCACGCCGAACCGGCCCTGGTGCGTGCCGCCAAGGCCCGCGGCATGGTGGCGATGCCGGGCTTCCTGACCCCGGCCGAGGCCTTCGGCCTCCTCGATGCCGGCGCCGATGCCCTGAAGCTCTTCCCGGCGGAGGCCGGCGGGCCGCCGATGCTGAAGGCCCTGCGGGCGGTGCTGCCGAAGGGCACGCCGCTGCTGCCGGTCGGCGGCGTCGACGCCCGCAGCCTGCCGGCCTGGCGCGACGCCGGTGCGAGCGGATACGGCTGTGGCTCCTCGCTCTACAAGCCCGGCGACACGCCGGAGCAGGTCGCCGCCAAGGCCAGGGCGCTGGTCGCCGCGCTCTGAGTGCGGCGTCGCGGCTGCGCCGTGCCGGCCTCCCGCGCAGTCCGGCGGGGAGGCCGGTGTCTCACCCGGTTCCCAGCAGCCAGTCCGTCCGGCGGCCAATCGCGATTCGCATAAGGAAGATTATGGAACTGGAGCGGCGGCTTCACGCGCCGGGGCAAGCCCTTGATCGGCTTGAGGTCTGAACCCGGTCAGGCCGTTTCCCCCAAGCCCTGGCCGGTCGCGGTCGCGGCATCCTGCAGGCGTGCCGCCACCGTCCGGGCGAGTTCCGCCGCCTGGCCGCGGATGTCCGGCACCGCGGTGCATTCCCAGAGCGTCCCGCGCAGCAGCGGCCCGAGCGTCCAGAGCGGCCGGTCTGCCTCGCCGCGCTGATCGAGCACCGCGAGGTCGTCCGACACCGCAAGGCCGAGCCCGAGGGCGTCCGGCCGGATCAGCCCGCGCGCCATCAGGCGGCGCAGGAGCAGGTCGTCGGTGTCGGCGACGCGTCCGACGCCTGAGGCGTCGATGATCCGCTGCACCGCCACGGTGCGGGGCTCGGCGGCGCCGCGTTCGCGCAGCGTGACTCGCGCATGCCCGGCTTGGTCCTCGACCGCCACCACCCGGGCCCGCATCAGGGTCAGCCCGCCGCTGGCGCGCTCGCGCTCGATGATCTCGGCGGCGGGCGGCGCCATGCGGTGGCGGTGCACGTCCCAGAAGGCCCGGACGTGGCGCAGGAAACGGTGCTGCTCGGCGAGCGGCAATCCGCGCCAGAGGCCGATGCTCGCGCCCCGGAGGGAGTCGATCACGCTGCGCCAGTCGGTTCCGGCCGCCGCCGCCCGGCGGACCTCGTCGCGGATGAAGCGCAGCAGCGCCGGCAGCGAGTGCCTTGCCGCGTCCGGCAGGACCGGTGCGGGCCAGGGCGTGGTGGCCGCATGCACCTGGGGCAGCAGCCCGCGGCGCGAGACCGCGAGGATCGGGCCGGAAAAGCGCCGCTGGCGCAGGGCCGCGACCGCGTCGACCATGGTGAGCCCGGTCCCGACGATGAGCAGCGGCAGATCCGGCCGAAGGTCGTCGAGGGGCTTGTCGTCCCAGGGATCGACCGCGTAGCGGCTGCGCGGTCCGCGCGGTGCCCGAAGGTTGCCGCAGGCCAGGATCGCACCGGCCACGACACGCCGCCGCCCCGCCGCCAAGGTCAGGCAGAAGCCCTCCTCCGCCGGGGCAAGATCGACCACCTCGTCGTTCTCCAGCATCAGACGCGGTGCCTGGCTCGGCTCCGCCAGGGCTTTCAGCAGAAGGTCGGTGAGATAGCGGCCGTAGAGCCCGCGAGCCGCGAACAGCCCGGCCGGCGTCGCCCGTGTCCACGCCGCCCCATCGAGCGGACAGGTCTCGAGCCAGCGGGAGAAGTGCTCCGGCTGATCCGGGAACGCGCTCATGTTGGTGGCGCGCACGTTGAGCAGGTGATCGGTGCAGCCGGTCGCGTAGGCCAGGCCGCGCGCGAAGGCACCCGATTTCTCACACAGCAGGACCGGGCGCTCCGGCATCAGCCGGCTCAGGTGAAGAGCCGCCATGGTACCGCTGAAGCCGGCACCGATCACCGCGATGGGAGGAAGAGTGGTGCGCATCCGCCGTCGTTCTCCTGGCTCGCCCGTCCTATCTAGTGGACGTTGGCCGGGAGGTCTCGACCAGATCCGCAACGGCATCCTGCGAGAATTTTCACCCGAGCGCTGCCGCTCATTGAACGCGGCGCGCACATACCCATCTAGGGTACACGCCGGCCGCGCGGGCCCGGGCAGGCCCCCTGCCCCGCTGTCTGTCGCATCGGCCGCAGCCTTCGGGCTTCGGGCGAGTTGACAGGCGAGCCGGCTACCCTTAGATGACCCCTCACCGACGGGGCGCCGAGACGAACGGCTCGCCCCGAAGGACTTCTTCAGAGACGAGCAAGCAGGGGCCAGGACAACCTGGCGTCGCTTCCTGTTCTCTGAAGGACG
>NZ_LABY01000098.1 GCF_001043975.1 Methylobacterium variabile | reverse complement strand
GCGCACCCCGTGGGTAATTACATCAGACGGACCGCTTCCGCCTGTTTCCGCCGAGCCCAATGGTCTTGGCGACTTCGGAGCGTTGCGCGGAGTAGTTCGCTGCGACCATTGGATAATCCAGCGGCAAGCCCCACTTGCGGCGATACTCCTCAGGCGTGAGACCACGCGTGGCGAGATGACGTTTGAGAGATTTGTACTGTCGACCATCTTCTAAGCTCACAATGTAGTCTCGCGTCACCGTCTGCTTGATCGGCACTGGAGAAACAAGCCGCCCAGGTGCCGCCGGCCGCGCCAACTCGTCAAGTCGATCGTGTACGCTCTTGATCAGGGCCGGTATCTCGCTCACCGGCAGCCTGTTGTATGAGATATACGCCGAAACGAGATTGGCAACCAAGGCCATTCGATCGGTCGGAGCAGTATTCTTGTTGCTCATTAGAAGCCCTATTGATCTTATCTTGCACGATCTGCCGTAGGAAACTTGCGGGCTTCCGCGACGGCCTGTGGTACGAGCCGAACTACGGAAGAGTTCCAGCTCCCAGCATCACCGTTGCGTGAGGTGGATGACTTGAGGGGGTATGATTCTGCTTATTGAGTCGAGCAGCGGACGTCGAGGGCGCAGATATGATGGGGTCTCAATGCAGAGCTGTGCCGATGGTACAATCCGGTCTTTCGGCATTGCCGGCAGCCAATATTAAGATTCGCATGTTCGGAGTGGTCACCGATTGTTGTTTATATCCTCACCAGTTCCGTTTGCATGGCAAGCAGGTCGCAGACATCGCCACGTGATGGACAGATCAGGGCAACGCGGCTTTCGAGCGATGGTCGCCAGTATACGCCGCGCCGATGCTGGTCCGCTCTCAATGCTGCTGGCGAACTGGGCGGACCGGGCAGGGGTTTTGGGCATTCTCCGGATCGAGGTGCAGAACGCATCATGATCCAGGATGTCAAAAGTGTCCCTCCAGCCCACACACGTTCAGCGAGGGCCTGTTCGGCAGCGTGGCTCTAGACAGGTTGTGCGGCGGGAACCGCAATGGCCGCAGGGACGGCGCGTGCGCAGGCGCGCGAAAACTCCGGAGTTCGCAGATAACCGTAGGACTTGTGGTGGTTCGGCTCGCCGTCGGGCCGACGATATTCGTTCACCACCCGCCTGTCGACTATATGCACGCCGGCCTTGCTCGGCCCGTAATCCGCATTCAGGGTCCCCATGATGGCGACGACGTCCTCGCCGTCGGCGAGGTTCGTCCATGCCGAGACGTTGTTCGGCACCCGCAGTGCTCCATGCTCGGCCTCGAACTTGAGCTTCACGTTGGCGAGGCCCAGAGGCGAGCCCGCTGTGACGAGGTGCTCGATCCGAAGCGATGGATCTTCGCGCTCCAGCAGCCGCAGCACGTCGTAGGCGATGACCGAGCCCATGGAGTGCGCGACGAGCAGGATACGGTAGGCCCGGAACGCCCGTAGACGCGCGGTCAGCCGAGCCCGAACCTGCCGGGCGAAACGCCGCTCGACGTGATAGTGCCAAAGGTCATCGAAGCGATGCTCCAAGATCACGTCATCCACGACGGTGATGCCTGTCGCCTCCTCCAGGCAGTCGATGCCCGTGTACAGCGGCGCCAGGAAGTCCTCGGCGGTGATCGCGGGTGCCTCGTCTCCTCCAGGCAGCGGCCCGGCACCGTCGTAGGGGCGATACGGCTCGCGATTGCTGTCCTCCGACAGCGGGGCGTCGTAGCGCAGGTCAGCCCAGTAGACGAGTTCGAAGAGGAACTCCGGGACCGTAAGCCCCTCGTTGCGGGTGAGGCCCTCGGCGATGGCGGCCTTCCACCACCGCGTCTTCTCGTCGACCGGCGGCTTGTTGGCCAGGCCGTGGATGCCGATGATGACGCAATCACGCTCCATGTGGACGGAACATTCCTCGTGATCGGAGCCGCTCCTGTCGAGTGCCAGGGCAGATCGGGCAGAAGCAGTAACGCGAATGCCTGGGCTTGGATGCACGACGACGGTAGCCGAAAGCTACTCGACAGGCTGCTGCGACGCCGAGTTCATCCCTTTCCCGGTGTCGCGATCGGTGGCGGCTGTCCATGGCGCACCGCTCACGTCGAGACGCCGTCCACGACGATCAGTCGCTTGAGGACGGTACGCTGGTTCAGATCGAGCCTGAACCCGCGCGTCAGGGCCTGCTGGAGGAGGCTGCGCTGGTGGCGTAGGCGGCAACCGAGTTCGGCGAACCCAGCTTGGCCCGTCAGTTGCACGGGAGAACCGCAGAGGCTTCACATGTCGTCCATAAGCAACCGTATGAGGATCAACGTCACTTGTGGGCGACAGTTGATCGACGGTTGTTTGGCACCTGAATCGATGTTTTCTATAAGCAACATGAACGCCCTTACCATCGGCTTTGAGCGACATCTGCGATGAAAAACAGGACGAGCGCGGTCAATCCGCTCCCCTTCGAAGCCAGCTTGGCCCTGCAGCGCCTGGGTGCGAACCTGAAAACTGCACGGTGAACCTTCGCAGGGCTCGATATGCCTCTGCTCCGCTTTCGAAGCGGCTGAAGCCGAGAGGACGCTTGCCCTGACGATCCCAGCTGGCGTCCCGCGTCCGCAAGTTCGCGCAGCGCTAGTCCACGATGGCCGGCATCCATTCGCCTCGTCGAAGCTCATTGGTGGCGACGCCGCGGGCGTCCCGGTCCGACCTCACCGAACTCGGCCGCTCCTTCGTCGGCCAAACGGAGCGGAATCCGCCTGCGGTCGTGGTGGGCGTGCTGGGCTTTGCCCGCGCCTCGCGATCGGCATCGCGACCGTACAGCGGGGGCGCTTCCCTCGCCCCGATGCCGGACCCCTTGCTGGCTGGCTACCATCTCGTGGACATCCCGCGCCGATCCGGGCGTGGAAAGGGTGCGTTCCTGCCCGGGGCTGCAGGGCAGAGATTGCGTCAGGGTACAGGCGGCGACCGCTTCGCATCACGTGACGTCGTCGAGCGGACCGCGGTCCGAGAAAACCTCGACGGCGCGGCTCACGCCCGGCACAGCGCGGCCGCACTCTTCGGCTATCCGCGAGAGCTCGGTCCGTAGCGCGACCAGAAGCTCGATCCCCTTGTCGGTCCAGGCACGGTAATGGAGCGCGAGTCTCGCGACGGCGTCCGGCGAACCGCCGCCGGACCGATTCAAGTCGAGCAACTCGCCGGGCGGGCGATGCGTCTGAGGCTCGGCATCCCGGCGCGTCACAGCGGCATGTTCCGGGCCTGAACCGCGCCTTTCTCCCATCCCCCTGTTCAGGCTTACCCTTCGGGCACGTTCCCGGGCGACGATCGGGGCGGGAACCGGCCACTCGGAGAGGTAGGTGCCGACGCGTCCGGTCTGCGTGCAAGGCCCATCATGGGCCGGGAGGAGCAGGGTCGGCCGCCGTGCGGGCCCCGGGATCGAGCGGGCCGGTCGGGGCTCTCGCCGCCTTGATTTGCACCCGACGATCCTTCGCCGTACGGCCGGGAGGCCCGCTGAGGGCGCCGATGGAGGGTGAACGATGTCGGTCGCCGCCAACGAAGCCGTCGTGTCTGACGAGGCCGTGGCTGCTGCGGAATTCTCCTGGGAAGGGGGCCGCCTGGAACGGGGAATCGGCCTCGCCCTTTCGGGCGGGGGATTCCGCGCCATGTTGTTCCACGCGGGCGCGCTCCAGCGCCTGAATGAACTCGGCCTGCTGACGCGCGTGGACCGTGTCGCCAGCGTATCCGGCGGATCCATCACGGCCGGCCTGCTCGGCTACAAGTGGCGGACGCTGCGGCGCGACCGGGAGGGCCGCTTCGAACATTTCTTCGGCGAGATCGTGCAACCGCTCTACGCGTTCTCGCGACGCAGCATCGACGTCAGGGATGCGATCGCGGGCTTGCTGCCCTTCACCTCGGCGGCAAAGCAGGTCGCTGCCAGTTACGATGGCGCCCTCTTCCTCGGCGCCACGCTCGCCGCCCTTCCCGACTCGCCCCGCTTCGTGTTCTGCGCCACCAACCTGCAGACCGGCGCCCTCTGGCGCTTCTCCAAGCGCTACAGCGGGGACTACGTACTGGGTTTCGTGACGCCGAAGCGTCAAGCGATCCGACTCGCAGAGGCCATCGCCGCCTCCTCGGCGTTCCCGCCGATCCTGTCGCCGTTGAGGCTGGAGCTCGACTCCGGCGCTTTCGAGGACTGGCCGGGGCGCGAGGTCAAGGGCCATGGTCGGGCGGAGGTCGCGGCGCTCCGCGCCGCCGTGCTGCTCACCGACGGCGTCTACGACAACCACGGCCTCGAACCGATCGTGAAGCGCTATACGACGCTCCTGGTCAGCGACGGCGGGGCGCCTTTCGCGAGAAAGCCCCGCGTGCCGGGCGACTGGGTCAGGCATCTTCGGCGCATCCTCGACCTGACGGACAATCAAGTCAGGGCTCTGCGCCGGCGCGATCTGATCGCGCGGTTCGCCGCGGGCAGGCAGGCGTTCGAGGCCGGCCGATTCGCCCAGGATCCGCTGCTCCCATACGAGCGCCTGGGAGCCTACTGGGGCATCGACACGCGGCCGCCGCCCGCGTCCGGCCCGGGCGACCTTCCGTGCGACCCCGTGCGCGTCAAGGCGCTGGCGGCGATCCCGACGAGGCTCTCGGACCTGGGTGAGACGGCGTCGAAGAGCCTCGTGAACTGGGGCTACCTCATATGCGATCGGTGTGTGCGCAAGCACCTCAAGGGCCAGGAACTTGCCGAGGACGAGGTGCCGAGATGGCCCTTCGAAGACACCCCGCTGGGCTGAGCCACGGCAGGCATCCGCGCCTGTGCGAGCGCCGCCCGGGACGGTCCCGCGTGGCTGCCCGCCCCGTGACGGCACTTCCTGCCCACGATTGCCTGACCTGGGACGGCATGCCTTGCCCTAGGCGGATCGTGGATTTGACGTGCAAACTGCTTTTCAAGACCATTTGGCAATGAAGGAAGACACGATCCAGGGAAATGTGCAGATTAATCAATATTTTACATTTATTTTCTTCATACTATCTCTGCATCTTCACAGTTAATAATTGGAACAATTTGCGTATCTACATGAGCTGGATGCAATCCACCCGGCTTCAACAATGCATATGAACTCGCGGCTTCAAGGCAGAAGGGAAAAAGAATCTTGCACTAGTGCAACTGGGCATACCGCATGCCAAAACAAGGCGCGTCGACAATCGATCCGTGACGTACGGCGCGCGGGCGAGCCCCGTACCGATGGACGACCGACAATGAAAGCGCTGCGGGTCGCAATTTCGACTTCGCACTCGGCGATGGACGTGCCAGGGTACGTGGGCCGCCCGGCGGGGCGGCGCCTCCGTGCGGCGGCGCCGCGGCGGCGAGGAGGTCGCGCGTCGTCGAGGGAGGACGGACGTGGCCCAGTATCGGGTGAAGGCCTACTACATGCACGAGGCCGAGCGGGAGGACGCGCGGCTGCTCGAGGAGCGGAACCTGATCCGCGACGCCGAATGGACCGACGGCTACGTGCTCGGCTTGGTCGACGAGAAGCACATTCCGGACCTGACGTCCAAGGGCCTGGTCGTGGCGCCGATCGAGAAGGTCGGCCGGATGAGCAGGGTGCCGATCGCGATGCAGCCCTCGGCATCGCCGGAACTCGCCCCGATGGCGATGGCGGTCGGGCGGGGCGGCGCGGGGGCAGCCGCAGCGCCGCGGAAGGCCACCCGTCGGCCGCGCAGCCTCCCGGTCGCGGCACGCGGGAAGTCTCCCGGCGACAAGGTGGTGTGGCGCGACCCTGCGAAACCGCAGTTCTACATCGTGCGGCTTCACGGTCCGCTCACCGAGGCCAGGCGCGAGGAGTTGCTGGCAGCGGGGATCAAGCTCAACGAGAGGCTGAGCTCCAGCAAGTACACGGTGCGGCTGGCGCCGAACGAGATCGATGCGCTGGCGGCCCTGCCCTTCGTCGACTGGCTCAGGCGCTACACCGACAAGGATACCCTGCGCGACCCGCCGCCGGCGCAGCCGAGGCGATCGGACCCGGCCACCCGGCGGACCTGCATCTACGCCGTACGCACGCACCGCGCGGAAGACGTCGACCAAGTGGTCGAGTGGCTCCGCAAGCGCGAGCGCTCTCCTCTCTCCATCGATGGCGGCGTCGTTCGCGTCGGTCTGCCGGAGCGTGGGCGCGACGTGAGGGACCTCGCGAGGCTGCCGGAGGTCGCCGTCGTGGAGGAACTCCTTCCGCCGCGCCTCTTCGACCAGTGCTGCCGCCGCATACTCGGGATCGACCAGATGGCCGACCCGGCGCTCGGCCTGGAGGGGCAGGGTCAGGTGGTCGGTGTCGCCGACACCGGCCTCGACGACACCCACCCCGACTTCGCAGGGCGGGTCAGGGCCGTCGTCGCCCTTGGCCGGCCGGGCGACCACAGCGACCCGGAAGGTCACGGCACCCACGTCGCGGGCTGCCTGCTGGGCGACGGGGCCACATCGGACGGGGAGGTGAGGGGGGCCGCGCCCAAGGCGGAGCTCGTGTTCCAGTCGATCCTCGACGTCAACGGGCGGCTGGGCGGGTTGCCGACGGACCTGGGCAACCTTCTCCGGGAAGCCTACGACGCGGGCGCCCGCATCCACAACAACAGCTGGGGCGCGTTCGCCTACGCGGGCTACTCCGTGAGTTCGCTGCAGATCGACGAGTTCGTCGCGCACAACCCCGACATGCTGGTGGTCATCGCCGCGGGGAACGACGGCATTGCCGTCGCGCGGGCGCCAGGGACCAGGCTCAACGCGAAAAAGGGGTTCGTGGACTGGCCATCGGTGGCGGCGCCAGCCACCTCGAAGAACGCCCTCACGGTCGGCGCGAGCCGCAGCGACCGCCGGTCCGGAGGGTACGCGAGCCTGACGTGGAAGGACGTCTGGGCCGACCGTTACCCTAAACCACCGATCGGCAGGCAGACGGTATCCGGGAACGCCGACTGCCTCGCGGCCTTCAGCAGCCGCGGACCGTGCGACGACCACCGCGTCAAGCCGGACGTCGTCGCGCCCGGCACCGACGTCGTGGCGGCGCGGTCCTCGCAGGCGCCCTTGCGCAAGTTCTGGGGACCCTACCCGGGCAACGCCCGCTACGCCTTCATGGGCGGCACGAGCATGGCCGCCCCCTACGTCTCCGGTTGCGCCGCGCTCGTGCGGGAATACTACGTGCGGTTCCGGGGCTGGCCCGAGCCGAGCGCCGCGCTCCTCAAGGCGACGCTGATCAACGGCGCGTCCTGGATGCCCGGCGACGATGCCGTCGCACCTCTGGAGGGCACGCCGAACTTCCACCGGGGCTTCGGCCGCATCGACATGGCGAACACGCTTCCCGTCCCGGGCCAGTCGGGCTTCGAACTCCACTTCGAGGACACGTGGAAGACGAGGCGCGGGCTGGCGCAGTCCGGGGACCGGCGCCTCTTCGAGGTGGATGTCAACGGCGGGCGCCCGCTCAACCTCTGCCTGACCTGGACCGACCCGCCCGCCCGCAGCGTCCAGAACAGGGCCGTCCTGCTCGTCGACGACGGCGGGGGCGGAAAGTATCCCGGCAACGCGCAGGCCGCCTCCACGCTCCGGATCGCCGGCCTGCTCGCCGACCCGAACAACAATGTGCTCGTCGTCCGCATCCCGAGACCCCGGCCGGGCACGTACCGCGTCGCCGTCACGGCCAGCACGCTGCTCGAGCCGCCCCAGGACTTCGCCCTGGTGGTGACGGGCGACTTGGCGTCCAACCTCCGCGTCATCTGAGCCAGGTGCCCATGTTCAAGCTCCACGCGGTCCAGGCGCAGTTCGGCGACGCCCTCATCCTGGAGTTCGAAACCGCCAGGAAGCGGCGGTTCATCCTCGTCGACGGGGGGCCGCCAGGCTCCTTCGAGGCCGATCTCGACGCCGCGCTGAAGGAGATCGCCGGGCCCGGAGCGACCCTCGACCTCCTCGTGCTGAGCCACGTCGACAACGACCACGTCATCGGCGTCCTCGACCTCCTCGCCGCGGCTGAGGAGGACATCGCCGACGGGCGGGACCCGAGGGTGACCATCAAGGGCCTGTGGCACAACTCGTTCGGCCGGTCGATCGACCCCGACGGCGAAATCACGCAGCGCATCCAGCAACTGATGACGCTCGCGGGATCGGCGGCGGTCTCGATGCCGTTCGCGACCGACGCGTTCCTCGGCGTCCGAGAGGGCCA
Organism: Methylobacterium variabile; assembly: GCF_001043975.1. Classification (GTDB taxonomy): domain Bacteria; phylum Pseudomonadota; class Alphaproteobacteria; order Rhizobiales; family Beijerinckiaceae; genus Methylobacterium; species Methylobacterium variabile. The sequence goes on along the minus strand of NZ_LABY01000098.1, from coordinate 25,729 downwards.
GAAGCTGGGCGTCATGGCCAGGAAGCTGGGGATCCCGGTCAACCGTGGTTTCGACGGCGACCTGATCCTCGCAGACACGGCGAAGAGGCCGATCCCGGTCAACGGCCTGACAGTGCGGGTGATCGGGCCGAGCAAGGCCAACCTCGACGCCCTGCGCAAGGAGTGGCTCGCGTGGTTGGCCAGGGCCGAGGCCGATGCGGCGCGGGATCCCGGCACGGCCGCGATGTCCGACAGGAGCGTGCCCAACCTGAGCAGCATCGTGCTGCACGTCGCGTTCGCCGGCAGGACGGTTCTCCTCACCGGCGACGCCCGCGGCGACCACATCGTCCAGGGGCTGCGTCGCGCCGGGCTGCTCGACGCCGCGGGCACCTGCCACGTCGATGTCCTGAAGGTGCAGCACCACGGCAACGACCGGAACGCCGACGGCGGCTTCTTCCGGACCGTGACGGCCGACACCTACGTGATCTCGGCGAACGGGAAGTATGGGAACCCCGACTACGACACGCTCAAGTGGATCGTGGAGGCGGCGGACGGCAGGGCCATCCGCCTCGTCGTCACCAACGAGACGGAGACGACCCGGAAGCTCCTCGAGACCCACGACCCCGCCCGGCACGGCTACGCGATGGACGTGTTGCCGAAGGGCAGGCACAGCATCGGCGTTGAATTGGCGCCTTGACCGCGCGCACCACCGGGGCGGCAGGGAAAGGAGGGCTTCGTGCAGCAGCCCGAGGAAGACCGGACGACATCCGCGGCGTCGCACGCCGACAATGCGCCGGCCAACGAGACCCGGGCCAGGGTCCGCGAGGCCGTCGAGCGGGACTGGAACGACGTGCGTGAGCATCCGAGGCGCGAGGTCTCGCCTGTGCCCGCGTACCTCGCCTTGGCGGCGGCGTTCGCGCTCGGGTTCGTCCTCGGCCGACAGTTCTTCCTCGGCGCGGCGCGCCCACCGCGCCGCGGACCGCGGACCGACCCTGGGCCGGCCACGGCCCGGGTGCCCGCGACCGCGGCACCCCGCGCCCCCGCGGACATCGTCCCGGGGCGGCGGTACAAGCTCCGCTTCCGTGGTACCGAAGCGATGGAGGCCGCCTTCGCGGCGGCAAGGCCCGCGGGCGTCGCGACCGTGAGCAGGCGCCGGGCCGTGGCGAGTGCGGTGGCGATGATGGGTACGGCCGGCTATCCGACCGACCTGCATGCCTTCCGGCGCCGCTTCGACGTCGAGGTCGTCGAGGATTACCAGTATCAGGTCGAGCTCGGCGGGCCGATGTCGGCCGACGAATCCGCGCCCGACGACGGCGCGGGACCATCGCTCGACGACGTGCTGGAAGCGATCGGCGCCAGGAACGCCTGGACCCAGACCCGCGGGGCTGGGGTTGCGCTGGCCGTGGTCGACACAGGCATCGACGGGACGCGCGCCGAGTTCGCGGCTGCCAGGAGGGTGGGTTGCTGGCCGGCGGATGCGGGCGAGGCATGGGTCGACCCGGTCGGGCACGGGACCATGGCGGCCTGCATCGCGGCCGCGAGCAGGAAGGCGGGCGGGGCGTTCGACGGCGTCGCACCAGAAGCTGGGCTGATCGCCTGCAGGACCGAGTTCTTCGACACGGAACTCATGGATATCTACGACTACCTCGCGGATCTCGCGAAGGGAGGGATGAGGATCGTCGCGAGCAACAGCTTCGGAGTGGAGGCCGGGACGCCGCCGGACCTGGTCGGCCAGGATTTCCCGTACGCGCTCGCGGACGCCGTCGAGGCGGGAGTCGTCGCGGTCTTCAGCGCCGGCAACAACCACCACCTGACCGGGGGCGACCCGGACGGAGACGACCCCAACAGCATATGGCTGTACAAGTCGCGAGCGGACGTCCTGACCGTCGGGGCCTGCAAGCTCGACGGTACGATGTGGCACTACTCAAGCCGCGGCCCGGGACAAGACCACGCCGGCGAGGGCAACGCCCGCAAGCCCGACGTCGTCGCCCCCACGCCCGAGAACGGCAGGGTGCTCTACGGCTCCGCTACGCGCGCGCTCCCCAACGGGTGGGGAACGAGCGGGGCCTGCGCTCAAGGCGCGGGCTTGGCCGCGCTCCTGTGGTCCCTGAAGCCCAACCTGGGACGGGATGAGCTCTTCGAGTTGATCCGCTCGACCGCGGCACGCCTATCCGCCGGACCGAACGCCCAGGGTCATGGGCGCATCGACTGCGCCGCGGCCGTCCGTGCCGCGGCGAGGAATTGAGCCGCCGGTGAGCGAACGCTTAACGCCCCGCGCCGAAGATGGTAGGGAACGCGGTGCGAGGTACCCATGCGCTACAAGGTCAAGGCGAGGACCGCCGTGGATTTCGGCCGGCTCAGGGAAGCCGTCGCCGCATCCACGCACATCTTCGCGGCGTCCGAGCGGCGCCTCACGCTGTCGATCGGGGAGGTCGACGAGCGCGTGAGGGAGCGCATCCGCCAACTCGGCGGGACCATTCAGCCCGAACACCGATACGTCCCGGAAACCGCAATCGTCTGACGATTCGGAAGCCGTGAGCGGGGCATTCGGGACGGAGGCATGGCATGCGATGGGCGACCGGGCGCGTGCCCGACCTCGGAGGGTGGGCTTGCGACGCATCGGCCTTGCCTGCCTGCTTTGGACGGCCGCCGCGTCGGCGGCCCTGGGATGGGGACAGGAGGGCCACGCCATCGTGGCCGAGATTGCGCAGCGGCGCCTTGACTCCTGGGCCCGTGGCTTGGCCGCGCGGCTGCCGGGCGAAGGTCGCTCGCTCGCTTTCGTTTCGAGCTGGGCGGACGACGTTCGGGCTGCGCGGCCGGAGTCGTACGATCGGCACTTCGTCGACATCCCGCCGGACGTCGGGAACTACGAGTCGGAGCGCGACCGCAGGGCAGACCCGGCGCTCGGAGATTGCGTGGTCGCCGCGATCGAGCGGGCACGACGCGACCTCGCCTGCGGCGCGCTCGACGGGGACATGGCGGATGCCCTCCGCTTCCTCGTTCTACTTCGTCGGTGACGTCCGCCAACCCTTGCACGATATCGGGGAGGCGAGGGGCGGGAACGACGTCCGGGTCGAGCTACACGCGAGAGGCCTCACCTGCATGGGTGCCCGAGTGCCGCGCCGCGGGGCGATGAGCCTTCACTCGGCGTGAGACATCGGGCTGACTCAGCGCGTGGCTCGCAACTGGGGTGCCTACGCCGAGTGGTTCAAACCCGAAGGTCGGACCGGATGACGTGAGAGGTTTCGGGTTAGGCTCGTTCCGCTGAGGAGGCCTGACCGATGAAGAAGAGCCACTTCACAGACCAGCAGATTGCCTTCGCGCTCCAGCAGGCCGAGGCGGGCACGCCCGTCGCGGAGGTCTGCCGGCAAGATGGGCGCGTCCGAACCTACCTACTACCGATGGAAGCAGAAGTACGGTGGCCTGATGCCCTCCGAGGTGCGCCGCTTGCGTCACCTCGAGGAGGAGAACACCCGCCTGCGCAAGCTCGTGGCGGACCTCACCTTCGACAAGGAGATGCTCTCCGAGGTCATCCGGCGGAAGATGTGACGCCTGCTCGGGGGCGGGAGATGGTCGACTTCGTGCGCACCGCCTTTCGCGTGTCGGTCCGCAGAGCCTGCCGGGCAGTACCGGCCCCGCGCTCGACCTACCACTACCGGTCCAGACGCCCCGAGCAGGCTGTCCTCCGCAAGCGCATCCGAGAGATCGCCCATATGCGGGTCCGCTACGGCTACCGGCGGATCTGCGTTCTGCTGCGCCGGGAGGGTTGGGCCGTCAACGCCAAGCGTGTCTACCGCCTCTACACCAAAAAACCGTAAAACTCTCACTCAGGCCGGACCAAAGCGATGGGGGACGTCACACCGCACCGCTATCGGCCAGCCTCGGATGGGCCAGCTGCCTCTGTTGGCTTCGGCATCCGCCGCACGGACTGCACGGCCATTCCCTATCCACGATGACACCGCCGTTGATTTGGGCAGGGTACTCCCTCACCCAGCTATCCGACCAACGGCCGCCCAGTTCTTCGATAAAGGGGTGTCGCGCCGCATAGATCCGCTGACTCGACAGGGTCACCTTGCCGAGCAAGCATTCCAGGGCGAACTGCGCTATCAGCGACGTGACGAACCCGAGCTCGATGGGACCGTAGGGTTGATAGTGAGCGCCGCAAGCGGGTTCTTCGAGCGTTGTACCCGCGTCGTTCAGCCATTCCACGACCTGGAAGCCGGGCACACCCGTCCGCCCAAACCCGCATCGCAGGCATCCGCCCTCGCGAAGGATGGCGACCGCATGCCCGGCGGCGGCATGTGCCTCCGTCCAGCCGTAGATCACCGGCATCGGCCTACCTCGTCGGCAATGCCAGCCGTTGAGTCGGCTCTCAGCGCGCCAATCCGCCATTGTGGACACGACAAGGTGGCTCTCGCCGATGCATTCCGCATCGGTCGCGAGCATCGCCTGCGCCGAGACGGGGAAGGCCTCAAACCGGCCATGCGGGTAGTCGGACCGGAGCTTGGCGGCGAGTTCTTCCGCCTTGTTCCGGCGAACCGACGGGGCCCCCAACGGATGGCGCCCGACATTCGACCACGACAGTTCGTCGTGATCGACGAGATTCAGATGGCCGACGCCCGCCTGGGCGAGCGCAACCGCCACCGGGGCGCCCACCGAGCCGCAGCCCAGGACAGTGACCGTCGCTTCCATGAGCCGCTCCGTGCGCGGATCATGTCCGCGGCCATGGATCCACCGGGCGTCCGCCCTGCTGGGCTCGTCGCGCAAAACCGGGGTGGTTCCAAGGTAACGGCGGGTGAGCAGCGCCTCCGGGATGTGGGAGGAACGGAACCCGTCGAACAACGGCGCCGTCGAGCGTCCCCGCACGCGGCGCGTGTCCCGCGGCGTCGGGATCGTGACGCTCACGATCCCGGGCCCGAAGCGCCCCTCGGCCGCGATCGCGGTGACGATGCTGTCCTGGCGAGCCGACACGAGGTCAGTGAGGAGTCTGGGCACGTCGCCGCCGCATCTCTCGGCCAAGACCCGGACGTCTCGCGCCGTTCTCGGGTACTCGGCAGGCAGCATCGGCCGGTCGAGCCACATCAGCAGGCCCCGTTCAAGCCGCGGCCGGCGGAGAGCGTCGGGGCCGAAGCGATTGCGGATCCAGTCCGCGACCTGCACCTCGGTCTCGCCCAGGAGGCGGATCTTCGGAGCCTGCCAGACGCTGATCTCGCGGGAGGGACGTTCCAGCCCCAGAATGCTGGTCAAGCGGCCATCCGCGACGTTTCGATCGTACCGCCAGTAGGTGAGGAACTCGTCCTGGAAGTCCCGCTCCACTATGGCGCCTGCAAGGAGTTCCCGCACAAGGGTGCAGCTCTTGCCGAGCAAGCGGACCACCACTCCGGCAGGGTCATCCGGGTCGATCTCGCTCATGTTGGCGAGGAGGCATAGGCTTCCGTCTCTTTCGATATGGGGCCACGTCAGGAACGGCGGCCGTTCCACAAGGCCGAACTGCGGCCTGGAGCGAGGAAAACCGGCTGGAATCAGAACGTCGATCTGCCTTGGGTCCGGCTCCCCGAAGTCGACTGGGATCCGCCAGCCGGACGCGATCCCGAAGCGATGGTGGTACGCGGCGATATCCCTAGGTCTCAACGGCGTCGGCTCGACTCCGTGGAGGTCCCGCATGCGCTCGCGCACCTCGCTGACGGCCGCGCGCCATCGGGGCGACGTCGGCTCAGGCATGGCGGCCGCTGCCTCGTTCACGAACTGCTTCCGCTGCGGCCGCTCCCTGCGAAATCAGCACACTGGCCGGAAGGGCCGCCACTCTCGCCGGCGCCGCCGAGCGTTCCGGCCAAACGAGGCGAGCGGCTCGCTCGTGGTCGAGGTCCTCAGCCGGTCCGCGCCCGAACAGTCTTCTCACGGCAGGGGATGCATTGGCGAGCGCGACCGGTCCGAGAGCTGTCTGTCGACCGTTCAGGTCGGACTGGATGGCCTCGGAGCTGGAAACGGCCTTGCTGGAAGCGCAGCGAACGCTCCGGTCGCCGCGGATGCCGATCCGGCTGATCGGCGTCTCCCCGTACTCGGAGCCTATCGCTATGCCCATTGTGCCGAGTCCCGGCAGCATGCCCCTGCAGAGATCGAACGAGGAACGGAGGCCGCCGGCCAGCATCACCGCCGCATCCACCGTTGCCGTCGATTCCGTCGCCAGCCGCGTGCCGACCGCCACGAGACCATGCAGGCAGTCGCCGATGAAGCGGACCTTCCTGGCGCCGAAGTCGTCCCGGGCGCAGGCGGCCAACTCGCCTCGGATCACGTGCAGGTTCGCGGTCATCTCCGCGACCCGCCCGCCCTGGATGCAGGCGTCGACGTAGGCGGTGAACCCCGACAGGTCTGCGAACACCGAGGCCAGTCCCATCCTGATCGAACGGCTCGGCATCAGCTCGCCGAAGCCGATCGTCTTGAGCGGCGGCTCGTGACGGTGGAAGCGGAACGTCGCCTCGGGGGAGGTGAGGGTGGCGAGATCCAAGTCCGATTGCAGGGCGCGGACCGCGGCGAGCACCCGCGCCTGGGTCGGCGCAGGGTCGAAGCCGGACTGGGCCTGGCCGTAGCCGGCATTGGCAAACCCATACTGGCGGTCCGCGGCGAGGGCGACCGAGCGCTCCATGGCCCAGCCGAGCGTCGGCTCGCTCAATACGGTCCGGGCGCGGTCGCTGAGGTAGATGCCTGGACGGTCCCCCTCGGCCAGCTTGGCGGCATAGTTCGCCGGGCTGCCGAGGAACAGCGGTTCGAGGTCGGCACCACGGCCGCTGCTCACGGCCACCGCCCGCCCGGTGTCGATGCCGATCCTGACCCGCGTGCGAAGGCGGGCTCCGCCGAAGTTGCGGCCGGCGGCCTCGATGGTCTCCTTCAGGGCGACCGCAAATGCGACGGCGCGCAGGACGCGCTGCCGCTCGTCTCCGGTCGGCGTGACCAGGACTGCGTGCAACCTGGGACCATGGTAGTCGACGCGCTGAGCCTCGAACTCCTCCACGACGCGGTCGGTCGCGGAGTAGTGGAGGTGCAGGAACTGCAGGACGCGCTTGTGGCTGGCCTCGGTCTCGTGGCCCTGTTCCTGGATCTGGTCGTGATAGTCGAGCAGTTGGGCGTAGACGTGCACGCCATCGACCACGATCGCCCGATCGCGCGGGAGGGCGAAGATGGGCGCCTCGTCGAGGCCGAGCCTCTTGCCGCGGGCCTGGGTGTCCCTGGTCCGCTGCGAGAGGTAGGCTTGGTCGAAGGTCCGCACGTCGACGGCCGACTGTGGCACCGTGCTCATGAAACGTGCGATGCGGGTCCGGCTTCGGTTCAGGTCCCAGGCCATGTCGATCCCTCAGGTCAGATCGAGGACAGGTAGGCGACGAAGCGCCGGTCGTGCTTGTCGGGAAACTCCACGGCGGTCGGCTGGAAGGCGGAACGGACGTCATCCGGCAGCCTGGCGAACACCTTGTCGCTGACCCGCACCCGCCCACCCGGCTGCCCGGGGTCGTGACGGTACTGCTCGTAGCGCGCGGCCGCGTTGACGGGCTGGCCGACGATGGTGAATGCGATGCGGTCGCCGCCGCCGAAATCGCCGACCGACACCTCGCCGACGTGCAGGCCGATGCGGATGCCGATCGGGAGCGCCGAGGCCTCGGCGATGTCGGTAACGCGGCGGGCGGCCTCCAGGGCCGCGCGCGTCGCGCCCGCCAGGCTCCTCTCCACTCGGAGATCGTCGGGGCAGAGCCAGAAGGCCATGACAGCGTCGCCCATGTGCTTGTCGACTTGCCCCTTCGCCCGCTGGATCTCCTCGACCTGTGGGTCGGTCAGGCGGCGTAGGACGTCGCCGACTTCGCTGGCGTCGAGGCCCTCGGAGTGGGCTGAGAAGCCCGACAGGTCGCTGAACCAGATCACCGCCGTCTTCTTCACCGGCGGGATACGGTCGGCTCCGTTGAGCAGGAACGCGGACGTCGCCTGGACGCCCTCGGGACAGACGAGGCGCTCGATGATTCGGTCGCCGTCGGCTAGGTCCCGCGCCTGGCTCGCGCGCAGCAAGCTCGCCTCATCGAGCTTCGTGACGAGGACCCGCGCGACAGTCTCGTACCAGAGCGCCCGAGTCGTCGGGTCCAGGCCGTCGAGCGTCGCGCGGTCGATCTTCCAGACCTTGGTCCTGCAAGCGGCCACTACGTCGTTTCCGCGCAACGGTGTCGCCTTTGCCTGACCGCGCAGGAAAGCCATCTCGCCGATGATCTCGCCTGCGCCTCGCCAGACGATCGATTCCCCAGCTAGGACCTTGAGCTGGCCCTCCTCGACGATCCAAACGCTTTCCGCCTCCTCGCCGGCGGAACAAAGCCGTTCGTTCGCGCTCAGCGTGTAGAGACGGTGCTCGCCCTCGAAGACGGCGATCAAGGCGGCCGGGTCGGAGCAATGTCGCTGGAGGAAGGTTCGAATGCCGCTGGTGTGCGCCGCCATATGGTTTCCTTTGTCTACATCTCTAGTTGATCACGATTTGTTCGCATAGTAATTTCCGGCGGCGGACAATTATTCCGCCGCCGATTGTTTATTCTAAATGGTCGATTTGCTTTTTGGTGCTGCGCGCCGCAGCAAACATGTCTTGTTTATCTTCACAAGAGGATGCCGTCGGCACCCGTCAGCCGTATTTATCGACCAGAATCAACTGAATAGAATTTTGAGTCAGACTTAGATAATTCTGTCGCGAAAAATGCGAAGCTCGTGGAGATTTCTGCATAACTTGCTCTAAGCGATGTTCATCTTGCGCCCCTCCTGCGGAGGGGCGCTTGAAACCATTTATTCCCTCACAGTGCTCATCTTTTGCCTCAAGCTACAACCGCCGACACTCCACTCTAGTTTACGAGCAGCCCGTCGTGCTTCCGCACGTATCACACTTCAAGCACGTACCATTTCTAACAAGAGTGAAGTTTGCGCACTCTGGGCATGCCTCGCCGACATATCCCTTGAGCTTGGCCTCGGCCCTCTTGGCAGCGACTGTTCCTACTTTCCAGTCTTCAGGCGGTGAAAAGCTCATCCGCTTATCGTCAACAAGCTCGTTGGTCTCACTCTTGAGCGCCGTCGAGCCCCGGATTGCATGAGCAACGCCGCTACCTGAGGCATTGTGGCCTGTCCCCGGTGTAGCTACACCAGCGGTGGCGCCACTGGGACCACCGTGGATCAGGGTCAGCCGGTCGCCGGAGCCGCGCAGCAGGCCGCGGGAGACGACGTTGCTCGCCGGCATCGAGTCGCTGGCGGCGGGCTTGGTCGGGGCGACGCCGCCAGTCACCGTGGTGCCGATCTCGGAGAGGTCGACATGGGCGAGGTCGTTGCGGCCGAGATACGAGATCGCCAACTCGCGGAAGACGTAGTCGAGCACCGAGGTGGCGTTCTTGATCGCGTCGTTGCCCTGGACGAAGCCGGCCGGCTCGAACCGGGTGAAGGTGAAGGCGTCGACGTACTCCTCCAGCGGCACCCCGTATTGCAGGCCGAGCGAGACCGAGATCGCGAAGTTGTTGATGAAGGCCCGGAGCGCCGAGCCCTCCTTGTTCATGTCGAGGAAGATCTCGCCGAGGCGCCCGTCGTCGTACTCGCCGGTGCGCAGGAAGATGGTGTGGCCGCCGATCTTGGCCTTCTGGGTGTAGCCCTTGCGGCGGCTCGGCAGCTTCTCCTGCGAGCGCAGGCGCTCGACGCGCTCGACGATCCGCTCGACGATCTTCTCCGTCACCGTGACGGCCTTGGCCGTCGCCGGCTGCGCCAGCAGCGCCTCGATCACGTCCTCCTCGTCGTCGGCCTCGTCGCTGATGAGGGCGGCGTTGAGGGGCTGCGACAGCTTCGAGCCGTCGCGGTAGAGGGCGTTGGCCTTCAGCGCCAGGGTCCAGGACAGCCGGTAGGCGTTCTTGCAATCCTCGACGGTGGCGTCGTTCGGCATGTTGATGGTCTTGGAGATCGCTCCCGAGATGAAGGGCTGCGCCGCCGCCATCATGCGGATGTGGCTCTCGACCGAGAGGTAGCGCTTGCCGATCCGGCCGCATGGGTTGGCGCAGTCGAAGACCGGGTAGTGCTCGGGCTTCAGGTGCGGCGCGCCCTCGAGCGTCATCGCCCCGCAGACATGGACGTTGGCGGCCTCGATGTCCTTGCGGCTGAAGCCGAGGAACGAGAGCAGGTCGAAGGACGGGTCGGCGAGCTTGTCGGCCGGCACCTTCAGGGTCTGGGTGAGGAAGTCCTCGCCCAGCGTCCAGCGGTTGAACACGAACTTGATGTCGAAGGCCGACTTCAGGCCCGCTTCCACCGCCGCGATCTTGTCGTCGGTGAAGCCCTTGGCGCGCAGAGAGCCGGGGTTGATCGCCGGCGCCTGGCCGAGCGAGCCGTGGCCGACGGCGTAGGCCTCGATCTCGGCGATCTCGGCCTCGCGGTAGCCGAGCGTGCGGAGCGCATCCGGCACCGCCCGGTTGATGATCTTGAAGTAGCCGCCGCCGGCGAGCTTCTTGAACTTCACGAGCGCGAAGTCGGGCTCGATGCCGGTGGTGTCGCAATCCATCACGAGGCCGATCGTGCCGGTCGGCGCGATCACGGTGGCCTGCGCGTTGCGGAACCCGTGCTCCTCGCCGAGCGTCAGCGCCCGGTCCCAGGCCGCCGTGGCGTGGGCCACGAGCTCGCCCTGCGGGCAGCCGGCATGGTCGAGGGGGACCGGCGTGGTGTTGAGGAACTCGTAGCCGGTGGTGTCGCCGTGGGCGGCCCGGCGATGGTTGCGGATCACCCGCAGCATCGCGTCGGCATTCTCCTCGTAGGCCGGGAACGGCCCGAGTTCGCGCGCCATCTCGGCCGAGGTGGCGTAGGACACGCCGGTCATGATCGCCGTGAGCGCACCGGCCAGCGCCCGGCCCTCACGGGAATCGTAGGGCAGGCCCATGGTCATCAGCAGGCCGCCGATATTGGCGTAGCCGAGGCCCAGCGTGCGGTACTTGTAGGAGAGGTCGGCGATCTCGCGGCTCGGGAACTGCGCCATCAGCACCGAGATCTCGAGCACCACCGTCCAGAGCCGGCACAGGTGCTCGTAGCCCTCGACGTCGAAGCGCTTAGGCCCGCGGTCATAGAGCGCCAGCAGGTTCGCCGAGGCGAGGTTGCAGGCGGTGTCGTCGAGGAACATGTACTCGGAGCACGGGTTCGAGGCCCGGATCCGCCCGCCCGCCGGGCAGGTGTGCCAGTCGTTCATCGTGGTGTTGAAGTGCAGGCCCGGATCGGCCGAGGCCCAGGCGGCCTCCGCGATCTTCTCCCACAGCTCGCCGGCCTTCACGGTCTTGGCGACCTTGCCGGTGGTGCGGTGGGTGAGCGTCCAGTCCGCATCCGCGTCGACCGCCCGCAGAAAGTCGTCGGTGAGCGAGACGGAGTTGTTGGAGTTCTGGCCGGCGACCGTGAGGTAGGCCTCGGAATCCCAGTCGGTGTCGTAGATCGGGAACGAGATGTCGGTGTAGCCCTGGCGGGCGTACTGGATCACCCGCTTGATCGCGGCGTCCGGCACCATCGCCTTGCGGGCGGCCTTGACCTCGCGCTTGAGGGCCGGGTTGCGCTCGGGGTCGAAGCAGGCGTCACCGGCGGCCTCGCAATTCACGCAGGCCTTCATCACCGCCTTGAGGTGCTTCGACACCACCTTCGAGCCCGTGACGAGGGCGGCGACCTTCTGCTCCTCCTTGACCTTCCAGTCGATGAAGGCCTCGACGTCCGGGTGGTCGATGTCGACGATCACCATCTTGGCGGCGCGGCGCGTCGTGCCGCCGGACTTGATCGCGCCGGCCGCCCGGTCGCCGATCTTGAGGAAGCTCATCAGGCCCGAGGACTTGCCGCCGCCGGCGAGCTTCTCGTTCTCGCCGCGCAGGCGGGAAAAGTTCGAGCCGGTGCCCGAGCCGTACTTGAACAGGCGCGCCTCGCGCACCCACAGGTCCATGATGCCGCCCTCGTTGACGAGGTCGTCGGCGACGGACTGGATGAAGCAGGCGTGGGGCTGCGGGTGCTCGTAGGCCGAGGCCGACTGGACCAGCTCGCCGGTCTTGTAGTCGACGTAGAAGTGGCCCTGCGCGGGCCCGTCGATGCCGTAGGCCCAGTGCAGCCCGGTGTTGAACCATTGCGGCGAGTTCGGCGCCACCATCTGGCGGGCGAGCATGGCGCGCAGCTCGTCGTGGAACGCGCTCGCATCCTCCTCGCTCGTGAAGTAGCCGCCCTTCCAGCCCCAGTAGGTCCAGCAGCCGGCCAGGCGATCGAAGACCTGCACGGCCGAGGTCTCGGAGCCGGTGCGCTCACCCTCGGGGAGGCTGGCCAGCGCCGCCTCGTCGGGCACCGAGCGCCACAGGAAGGAGGGGACGCCGTTCTCCTCGACCTTCTTCAGCGCCTTCGGGACGCCGGCCTTGCGGAAGTACTTCTGGGCCAGCACGTCGCAGGCGACCTGGCTCCAGGCCTCCGGCACGTCGATGCCCTCGAGGCGAAAAACCACCGAGCCGTCCGGATTGCGGATCTCGCTCACCGCCTTGCGGAACGGGATGCTGGCATAGGGCGACTGCCCCGCGGTGGTGATGCGACGCTCGAACCGCATGGGATACTCTCCGGTCACGAACAGCCGGGGACCGCCCGCATGGAGCGGGGTCCGCCGGTTACGAGGAATGGCGGGGCGCTGGAGGTTCGGTGGACGAGGCGCGAGCCCTTGCCGGGGAACGCCCGTCCTAGGCCTCGGAAACTACCGACCCTGGCGGCCACACGTCAATAACTAGTGTCGACGGACTCCGTTCCTCGCTAGATGTTGTGTCGAACGGCAGATTCCTGTGGATGACGCCGAACCCTCGGCTAAGCCCGCGGCAGGCTTGCGGGAATCCTGCCGCCGCCCGCAATCGCCCACATCCGGCGCGCCGCCGGCCCCCGGACTTGTTCACAGCCGGATGAGGATTCCGTGCCACGCCGGGGCCGGACGGGAGCCGCGGCACCGGGAGCGCGCCGGAATCATGCTGCGGCGCGGGACGTGCTGGACATCCGGGGGCCACCTCACCATAGTCCCGCGCGACGACGGGGGGCCTCCTCCCATTCCCGAGGGGCTCAGCCCTAGAGACGGTCGCGATGGCGCTGAAAGACACGTTGCTTCGGATCTTCACCTGGTGGAGCGGCTCGACCGTCAGCCTGGATTTCTACACCAAGCGCCACGGCCGCTTCGTGGGCGAGGACGAGTTCGGCAACCGCTACTACCGGGCGCAGGGGCCGCTGATCGACGCCTCGGTCGGCTCGGAGCGGCGCTGGGTGATCTACAACGGCTACGCCGACGCCTCGAAGGTGCCGCCGGGCTGGCGCGGCTGGCTCTGCCACGCCACCGACGTGGCGCCCTCCGAGGAGGACTACCGCCCGCGCGAGTGGCAGAAGCCGCACGAGGAGAATCTCACCGGCACGGTGGCGGCCTACCGGCCGCGGGGCTCGCAGCTCTCCTACGGCCAGCGGCCGGCGGCGACCGGCGACTACGTGCCGTGGGTGCCGGGCGAGTAAGTGCACGTCACGAAACTCCCGCTGCGCGGACGTCTCCACGGTGAGCGCCGACGGTGATCGGGAGCTTCGTGAGAGACACTGAGTCGCCCTTTTTCCACCATCCTCCGGGTGTCTACCGCGGGAAGCGCCCGAGGGCGCCCGCGCGCCCGATCGGTTCGGGCGCGAGAGGCCGGCGAGAGGCCTCGAACGAGAGCCGGGAGCGATTGGGTTTGAGCCGCATGACCGCACGACGCGCCGCGGGCGCCTTCCTGCTCCTCGGCGGCGCGGTGCTGGGCGGCGCGCTCGCGCCGGCGCCGGCCCGGGCCGACAAGATCCGCAACCCGACCGCAGTGTTCTCCGGCCTCGACAAGATCACCGGCCGCATCGTCTCCTTCGAGGTGGCGGTGGACGAGACGGTGCAGTTCGGCGCGCTCCAGCTCACCCCGCGGGTCTGCTACACCCGCCCGCCGACCGAGAGCGCCAAGACCACCGGCTTCCTCGAGGTCGACGAGGTCACCCTCGAGAACAAGTACCGGCGGATCTTCACCGGCTGGATGTTCGCCTCGAGCCCCGGCCTGCACGCGATCGAGCACCCGATCTACGACGTCTGGCTCGTCGACTGCAAAGGCGGCACCGACATCGTGGCCGAGCCGAAGGAGCAGGAGGACGCGCCGGTGGCCGCCGCCAAGCCCGAGCGCAAGCGCCGCGAGCAGGCGCGCGGCGGCGAGGAGGCGCCCCGCGCCCGCCAGGTCAACCGCCAGGGCCAGGTCGACGTCGAGCCCCTGCGGGGCACCCCGGTGCAGCCGCGCCAGTCGCCGTCGCGGCGCTTCTTCCCGACCAACGACGGCCCGATGCCGCTCGGCGGCGATCCGATGAACCCGAACCCGCGCTGAGGCGCGGGCCGCCGCCGTTCGCGGATCGATCCGTCCGAGCGACCGAACGCGAATTATGCGAGATCCGCCTGATCTGTGCTGACACCCGTCAAGCGCATCTCCCTTTATGTGAACGGATCAAGCGGAACGCGAACGAATGGGGGCGGCCCCGCCCTGATGACCAAATCGTGTACGGCCGGACTTCGGCACGGTGCCCCGGCATCGCAACCCGAGCGGTCGGCCGGTCGCGGGGAGCCGGGACCTGATCGTCGGATCCAGCGACATCGCCGCATCGGAACGGGTCAGCGTCAATCATTGCGGGCGATGCAATCGCAGAGCAGCCTGAACACGTCTCACACTGGCCTCGAGCGAAACCCTTCTGATTTTTACTGAGGCGCTGTTCCGATCGTCGGCATTCGCGCCTTGCGAATGCTTGCGAATGCGTCGGGAGCGCGTATAGTCTCGAAGTACATCGCGGGAGTTGAACCGTATCCGTCAGGAGGGTGCTTCCATGCGCGCGTCCCTGTTCGCGGCGACGGCCGTCATCGCTCTGTCCTCCGCACAGCCGCTCATCGCGCAAGGCGACGTGAACCAGCAGCTCGGAAGCGTGCACTTCGCGACCTCCTGCAATGAGGTGGCGCAGCGTCGCTTCGACCGGGGCATGCGCTACCAGCATTCCTACTGGTACCTCGCGGCCAAGGAGGTCTTCGAGGAGGCACTCAAGGCCGACCCCGCCTGCGCCATCGCCGAATGGGGCATCGCGCTGACCTACCTGGACAATCCGCACAACCCGATCCCGCAGGCCAACCTCGCTCCGGGGCTGGCTGCCATCCGCCGGGCCGTGGCGCTGAATCCGAAGACCGAGCGCGAACGCGACTACATCGACGCGCTGGCCCTGATGTACACCGACGCCGACACGCTCGGCCACGGCCAGCGCATCCGGCTCTTCCGCGACGCGCAGGAGCGGATGGCGACCAAGTACCCGGACGACGACGAGGCGCAGATCGCTTACGCCATCACGCTCAACACCTCGGCCGACCTCAACGACAAGACCTATGCCCAGCAACTGAAGGGCGCCGCGATCCTGGAGCCGCTCTCAATACGCCTGCCGCAGCATCCGGGTGTGACACACTACCTCATCCACCTCTACGACTACCCGGAACTCGCGGCCAAGGGGCTCGACGCGGCGCATCGCTACGCACAGATCGCACCGGCTGCGCCGCACGCGCAGCACATGCCCTCGCACATCTACACGCGCGTCGGCCTCTGGGGGGAGTCGATCGCCTCGAACACCGCCTCGTGGAGGGCCGCGCGAGCCGAGAAGTCGGTCGGCAACTACCTGCACGCGCAGGATTACATGGTCTACGCCCACCTGCAGCTCGGCCAGGACGGCGAAGCGCGCGCCGTCGTGGACGACATGACGCGCGAGACCGAGTTCAAGGCCGCCGTGCTCGCCGCCCATTACGCGCTCGCGGCGTCGCCTGCGCGCTACGCCGTCGAGCGCGGCGACTGGCAAGCCGCCGCACAGCTTCCCGTGCGGCCGAGCCCGTTCGCCTACGCGACGGCCATGACGCACTTCGCCCGTGCCCTCGGGGCCGCGCGCTCGAGCCGGCCGGAGGCAGCCGCCCTCGACGCTGCGAAGCTCGCCGAGCTGCGCGACGGGTTGCGCGACGCGAAGGAGGTCTACTGGTCGGAGATCGTCGACATCCAGCGGCAGGTCGCTGCCGCCTGGGTGCTCCACGCGCGAGGCGAGCACGAGGAGGCGCTGGAAGCCATGCGCGCCGCGGCGGATGCCGAAGACAGGACCAACAAGCACGTGATCACGCCCGGGCCGCTGGCACCGGCGCGGGAACTCTACGGCGAGATGCTGCTCGAGCGCGGCATGGCGCGAGACGCGCTCGCCGCCTTCGAGGCGACGCAGCGCAGGGAGCCGAACCGCTTCCGCAGCTTCCTCGGTGCCGCGCTGGCCGCCGAGAGGCTCGGCGACAGGGCGACTGCGAAGGCGAACTACGAGAAGCTGCTCGCGCTCACGACGGGCTCGGCTACCAGTCGGCCGGAGATCGAGGCGGCGCGCAAGTTCGTCGCGATGCACGAGGCGCGGTGATGTCCCGGCCGTCGAGGCGGGTCGCCCTGACGACGGCAGCGGCCATCCTGATTGCCGGCGGGGCACTGGGGACGGCCGGTCTGCTCGTCGGCCGCACGCCGGTCCACGCTCCAGCCGATGCCGCTCCGACGCCGGCCTGGACCGAGGCAACGTGGCCGTTTCCGCTGGACCCGTGGGGGAGGGGCAAGGCCTACCGCTGCCGGGCCGATCGCTGCGGCGCGGAGGTCGTCGTCTATCTTCGCGCGAAGCTGGGCCTGTGCGGATGCATGACGACGATCGATGACGACGACGTTGATCGCCTCAGC
The DNA here is from genome assembly GCF_001043975.1 of Methylobacterium variabile. Lineage (GTDB taxonomy): Bacteria > Pseudomonadota > Alphaproteobacteria > Rhizobiales > Beijerinckiaceae > Methylobacterium > Methylobacterium variabile. Next base: position 8,969 of record NZ_LABY01000098.1, on the reverse strand, counting down.
GACATCGATCTCATCGCCTCCGCGCGCACGGCGCTCGGTCCGGGGCGGGCCATCGACGTGCACGCGATGAAGGGACGCGGCCGGAGTTACGCCCTCGGGAACGCCGGTCCGACGGCGAGGTCGGCGCTCGCGATGGCGTTCCACGAGCGGTGCGACCTGATCGTCGCCACGGCCGCCATGAATGCCGAGCGGCCGGCGAGGCAGGAGCAGGCCGTGGTGGACTTCCTCCGCAGCGACGTGGTGCTGCGCTGGGCCGAAGCGACACTCGGGCTGTAGCAGTCAAGGCGGCGCCAGGCTCGTGCGACCTTGAGGGCTGCCCGCATGGTCGAAGCCTGCCCGACGAGGATGGCGGGGCCGGCGCCCCTCAATCGATCCCGAACAGCCGCTCCAGGAAATTCTTGTCCTCCCGGCTCGGACCGCCGCCGCCGCGCGGCGCCGGCTGGCGGGGCGGGGGCTGGCCGCCGCCCAGCAGGTCGTCGATGAGGCCGCCGATGGTCGGCTCGGCGGCGGGGCTCGCGGCGGCGACGGCGTTGCTGCCGCGGCGCCAGCGGGCGGCGCCCGGCAGGGGCACCGGCTTGTCGCCGCGCAGGGCCGCGGTCATCACCCGGTTCCAGACCTCGACCGGCAGGTTGCCGCCCGAGACCCGCTTCGTCGGCTCGCCGTCGTCGTTGCCGAGCCAGACGCCGGCGACGAGCGTGCCGGAATAGCCGACCACCCAGGCATCGCGGAAATCCTGGCTGGTGCCGGTCTTGCCGGCGAGGTCCCAGCCCGGGATGTCGCCCTTCTTGGCGGTGCCGCTGGCGAAGACCTCGTGCATCATCGCGTTCATCATGCCGACGGCGCCGGGCTCGATCACCCGACCGAGGCCGCTGAGCCCGCGCTTGTAGATGCTGCGGCCGTCGATGGTCTTCACGCCGGCGATCACGTAGGGGATCACCCCGGTGCCGCCGTTGGCGAAAGCCGCGTAGGCGCCGACGAGCTCCAGCGGCGTGACCTCGGAGGTGCCGAGCGCGATCGAGGCGTTGGCCTGGAGGGCTGAGGTGATGCCGAGGCGCTGCGCCGTCTGCACCACCGCCCTCGGGCCGACCTCCTGGCCGAGCCGCACCGCCACGGTGTTGAGGGAATGGGCGAGCGCGTCGCGCAGGGTCACGGGGCCGCTGTAGTTGCGCGAGTAGTTCTCCGGGTTCCAACCCTTGATGCTGACCGGCGCGTCCTCCCGCACGGTGTCGGGGGTCAGGCCCCGCTCCACCGCCGCCAGGTAGACGAAGGGCTTGAAGGCCGAGCCCGGCTGGCGCTTGGCGGTGGTGGCGCGGTTGAACTGGCTCTGGGCATAGTCGCGCCCGCCGATCAGGGCGCGGATCGCCCCGTCCGGGCGCATCGCCACGACGGCGCCCTGGCCGACATTGTAGCGCCCGCCCTTCTGGTTCAGCTCGTCGACCAGCGCCCGCTCGGCCACCGCCTGGAGCCCGGGATCGACGGTGGTCTGGACCGTGACGTCGGCCTCGATCTTGCCGACGTAGTCGTCGAGCACGTCCATCACGAGGTCGGCGACGTAGTTGGCCGAGCCGCCGCCCGCGGCGCGGGCGGGCTTGGCGGGCTTGGCCAGCGCCACCTGCACCTCGGCTTGCTTGGCGAAGCCGAGTTCCTGCATCGCCGCGAGCACCTGGGCGGCACGGGCCTGCGCGGCAGGGAGGTTGCGGTTGGGCGCGAGCCGCGAGGGCGCCTGGACGAGGCCGCCGAGCATCGCGGCCTCGGCCAGGGTCACGTCCTTGGCGGGCTTGGCGAAGTAGCGCTGGGCCGCCGCCTCGACGCCGTAGGCGCCGGCGCCGAAATAGACCCGGTTGAGGTAGAGCTCGAGGATCTCGTCCTTCGAGTACTTGTGCTCGAGCCACAGTGCCAGGATCGCCTCCTGGATCTTGCGCGAGGCGGTGCGCTCCTGGGTCAGGAAGAGGTTCTTGGCGAGCTGCTGGGTCAGGGTCGAGCCGCCCTGGGCGACGCCGCGGCGGGTCAGGTTCTGGGTGATGGCGCGGGCGATGCCGATCGGGTCGATGCCCATGTGGCCGTAGAAGCGCCGGTCCTCGATCGCCACGAAGGCCCGGGGCAGGTAGGGCGGCAGCTCGCGGATGCTCACGGTGCGGCCGCCGGTCTCGCCCCGGTTGGCGAGGAGCGAGCCGTCGGCGGCTAGGATCGCGATGTTGGGCGGGCGCTTGGGCACCGCGAGCTGGTCGATTGGCGGCAGCTGCGAGGCGTGGAACGCCACGATGCCGGCGACCGCGACCAGGCCCCACAGGCCGAGGATCATTGAGGCGTAGACGAGGCGGCCGAGGAACGAGCGCCGCCGCCGCGGGGCCGGCGCGGCCGCGCGGCCGCCCCGCCCGCCGGCGCGCGCCGGCGCGGCTTTCTTCGTCGTCCCCTTGGACGCCCCATTGCGCGTTTCCCTGGCCACGCCGCCCCCCGCCCGGTCGCCGCGCGAGAGGCGCAGGTCGAGCGCCGCCGGGTCCGCAGGCCCCTCCGCCTCGAACCGCGGCTCGACCCGACGCGTCCGCTCGCGTTCCTTCGCCATCCTGCCGAGTTCCCCATCGCCCCCCGGACGAACCGGCCCGCGCGGGGTACTCAAGAGACGTTAAATGAGGCGGGTTTAAGGGCCGTTAACCGAAATTTTCTCCTGCAACTGTCGTCACTTAGCGGGATACCCGCGGGAGTGCGGCAAGCCGCGCCGGAACGCCGCCCACCCGCGAGCGTTGCGGTCGCGCTAACAAGGAGCCGACATGCTGCACCTGCTGGTGGCGGATGGGAACGACCGGGCCGGCCGCGAGAAGCACCTGTCGGTCTGCGACAAGACCTCGGCCGAGACCTATGCGGGGGTCCTGCGGAGCCTGGCGCCGGACGCGGTCTGCCACCTCGTGGCCCCCGCCGACGCGGATGCGGTACTGCCCCGCGCGCTGACGGAGTGCGACGCCCTGGTGCTCACCGGCTCGACCCTGCACGTCGCCGAGGGCGGCCCCACGGTGACCCGGCAATGCGACCTGGTGCGGTCGGCGCTCGCCGCCGGCCTGCCGGTCTTCGGCTCGTGCTGGGGCGTGCAGGTCGCCGCCACGATCGCCGGCGGCCGGGCCGACCGCAACCCCCGGGGACCGGAATACGGGCTCGCCCGCGCCATCCGCCGGACGGATGCCGGGGAGGGGCACCCGCTGCTGTCCGGCCGGCCGCCGGCCTGGGACGCGCCGGCGATCCACGACGACGCGGTGATCGCGCCGCCGCCGGGCAGCACGGTGCTCGCCGGCAACGACCGCCTCGACGTCCAGGCGATCGAGATCCGGGTCGGCGACGGGGTGTTCTGGGGCACGCAGTACCATCCCGAGCTCGACCTCGACGAGGTCGCGGCGATGCTGCGCCTGAGTGCCGAGGGCGTCGTCGAGGCGGGTCTGTGCGACGACGAGGCCGCGGTCGACGCCTATGCCGATGCCCTGCGCGACCTGCACCGGGACGGGGACGGCCGGCCCGACCTCGCCTGGCGCCTCGGCATCACCGCCGAGGTGCTGTCGCCGGAGCGCCGCCGGCGCGAGATCCGCAACTTCATCGACCACCTCGTGCGGCCGCGCCGCGCCGGCTGAGGGTCCTCAGGCCGCGCGCACGCCGTGCAGGAAGCGCGCGACCTCGGCCCCGAGGTGCTCGGCCTGCTGTGCCAGGGCCCCGGCCGAGGTGAGCACCCGGCCGGCGGCGGAGCCGGTCTCGCCGGCGGCGTCGGCCACGGCGCCGACGGTCTCGGTGAGCGAGCCGGTTCCGGCGGCGGCCCGGTCCATGGCGCGGATGATCTCCTGCGTCGCCGCGCCCTGCTCCTCCACCGCCGCGGCGACCGCGGCCGCGACCCCGTCGATGCCGCGGATGCGCCCGCCGATCTCCTCGATCGCCCGGACGGCGTCGCGGGTGGCGCCCTGGATGCGGCCGATCTGGCCGCCGATCTCGTCGGTGGCCCGGGCGGTCTGGGCGGCGAGCTCCTTCACCTCGGCGGCCACCACCGCGAAGCCCCGCCCCGCCGCGCCGGCGCGCGCCGCCTCGATCGTGGCGTTCAGCGCCAGCAGGTTCGTCTGGTCCGCGACGCCGGAGATCATCGTCACCACGTCGCCGATCCGGGACGCGGCCTCGCTCAGCTCGCCGACCAGGGCGGCGGTGCGGCCGGCCTCGGCGACGGCGGCGCGGGCGAGGCCGGCGGATTCGCCGACCTGCTGGCCGACCTCGCGCACCGAGGCGCCGAGCTCCTCCGTGGCCGCCGCGACCGCGCCGACATCCCCGGCGGCCTGCCCGGCGGCAGCCCTGGCGCCGGCCGAGCGGTCGGCGGCGAGGCCCGCGGTCTGCGACATCCCGCGCGCCGCCGCCTGCAGCTCGCCCGCCGCGGACGCGACCCCGCCGACGATGCCGACCACCGCCGCCTCGAACGCCGCCGCCATCCGCAGCACGTCCTCGCGTCGCTCGTGCTCGGCCGCGGCGCGGGCCGCCTCGCCGTCCCGCTCCAGGTCCCGCAGGCGCGCCATCTGGCCCGTCGCCTCGCTCTCGGACGCCGCGAGCCCGGCGAGGGTCCGGGCGACGGTGTGGCAGATCCGGGCCAGCATCGCGGCCTCGATCGCCAGGATCCCGGCATGCAGCAGCACCCGCTCGAGGCTGCCTTCCGCCGGGAAGACGGCGCGGGGCAGGACGAAGCCGAGGACGAGGTGGTGGAGCGCCGTCGCGCCGGCGCCGACCAGGATCACGCGCCAGTCGCACCAGCCGGCGAGGACCGCCAGGCAGGCGAAGAAGTACATGTGCAGGTCGACCTGCCACGGGTGCCCGGCGCTCGCCGCGAGCAGCAGGGCCGCCATCCCGGTCAGCGCCAGCGCGGTGGCGATCCGGGTCTGCGGCCCGACCGGGTCGCGCCACCAGGACAGGGTGGCGACGGCAGCCAGGAGGACCGCGACCGCGGCCGGACCGGCCGAGATGCCGGCGCCGACCAGGAGCGGCACCGCCGCCGCGACCGGCACGTGGGCCCAGAGCAGGCCGATGAGGATGCGGGCGAAGGAGCGGCGAAGGTCGTCGGCGTCGGTCATCATCGGTCGGGGCTCGGTGACGGGGAGGGGGCATCCGGCTTCGCGTCGCGTGCGGGCGGGCCGCAGCCGCCGGCGACGGCCGGGTCGAGCACCAGCCAGGCGCCGGCGCCGTAGAGGCGCCGGACGAAGCCCGCCTCGTCGGACCGCGCGACCACCAGGCCGGTCGCGCCCGTCCCCAGGAGGCGGCCGCCCGCCGCCGCCACGATCGCGGCGGCTCCGGCGACGCCGCCCCCGGGCCGGCCGAGCACGGCGACCGTGTCCGAGTGCGGCACGGCGACGACCAGGAACGGGGCCAGCAGGAGCAGCACCAGGCCGGCACCGTCCCGGAGGCGGAAATGCGCATCCATTCAGGTTCGCCCTGGTTCCGTCGACTGCGAGATCTTGCGACGAAATGGCTTATGATCGGTAAAGCCGAGGCTTGGCCGCAGCGACTGCCGGGTGACTTCGCCGACAGGAATTTAATCAATACCGTCCTCTCCGTCACCCGCACGGAAACGGCGCCCCGCGGGGCGCCGTCGTCGGGTGGAACCGGTCCCCGGCCGCGTCAGGTCGGCCGCGCCGAGGCGAGGCCCGGCGCCGGGCGGGGCCGCTCCTCGCCGACGAGGTGGAGGGCGGCCGGGCGGCGGAACAGGAACCGGGCCGGGGTGTGGCGGACCAGCCGCTCGATCCCGAGGGGCACCGCCACTGCGACCAGCGTCACGAGCAGCGAGACGACCCCGACATCCTCGATGACCCCGCTGCGCACCAGGGCCGTGCGCAGGCCCGCCATCGGCAGGAAGAAGGCGAGATAGATCACGATCGAGCGCTCGCCGCACGCGCGCAGGGCCGCGGTCACGGGGCCGCCGGCCCGGGTCAGCAGCGCCGCCGCCGCCACGATGGCCAGCGCCCCGGCAGCGCCGAGCACCAGGCTCACCCCCGGCAGGCTCGCCAGCGTCGGGTGCGAGGGGAAGCCGGACGGGGTGAAGACCAGCGCGCCCTCGAGCGCCGCCCAGGCGGCGAGGCCGAGAAGCGCGAGGCCGATCCTGGCCCGCACCGCGTCGGCGAGGGCGAAGATCCGGTCCGCGAAGAGGTAGCCGCCGACGAAGTAGACGAAGCAGACGCAGAACTCGTCGATCAGGGTCGAGCCGGTATGGATCGGGGCGAGCTGCAGGAGCGCGGCGCCGGCGAGCAGCAGCGGGCCGGGCACCCGGCGCAGAAGCTTCACGGCGACGGAGAACACCGCCAGCAGGTAGATGAACCACAGGGTCGAGTACGGCTCGACGAGACCGTGGGCGAGGTGGGCGAGGAAGGCGCCGGGCCCCGCGCCGTCGGTGATCTGGCCGTACTTCACGGCCGACTGCAGCACCAGCCACAGCAGGTAGAAGTAGGCGAAGTGGACGATGCGCCGGTCGGCGAACAGGCGCCAGTCGCGGTCGACCACGCGGCCGACGAACAGGCCGGACAGGAGGAAGAAGTCCGGGATGCGGAAGGGTTTGGCGAAGGCGACGATGTGGTGCATGAAGCCCTCGCCCCCCATCGCCTCGCCGACCCCGAGGGTGGAGTGCATCATCACCACCAGGATGATGCAGATGCCCTTGGCGACGTCGACCCAGGCGAGGCGTCCGGCATCCGGCGCGACGCGCGGGCGAACCGGATCGTCCGGCCTGACCGAGAGGGCGGGTTCGGTGTTGGGACGGGCGGACATCGGCGGCTCCACGGGGACCGGTGCAGATCTCGCGGCCAGTCTCCCAGGAAGCCGTAAAGATCAGGGCAAGGCCGGCCGCTCGAATCGCGCGGGACGACGTAACGCCGGATTCACCCTGAACTGGCGCGCACTGCGCTTGGCTAGCGGATGCTGCGCTTGGCTAGCGGGTGCTGCGCTTGGCTAGCGGGTGCTGCGCTTGGCCTCGCGGCGGGTGCGGGTCAGGCGCGTCGCGGTGTGGAAGTCGTCGGGCTTGGTGCGCACCCAGGCGAGGAAGCGGGCGATCTCGGGCTCCGCCCGCAGGCTCGCGACGTCGCTCAGGCGCCGCGCCAGCTCCGCCTCGCTGTGGCGGGCATGGATCGCCGAGTGGCAGATCTGGTGCAGCCGCACGGTCTCGCCGTGGGTGCCGCCCTTCAGCTTCGGGGTCAGGTGGTGGCGGCTCTGGCGGGCACCGGGCGGGATCGGCCGCTCGCAGAGCGGGCAGATCACCGCCTCGGGCGTGCCCGGGCCGTGGGTGGAGGGGTCGTCGTCGCGCCAGCGCCGGGCTCGGCGTCCCAAGGCAGGCTCCTGGTGTGAGGGAGAGGCCCCGTATCTGGGTCGCGGGGCCGGAGCGTTTCAAGGCCGGCGCGCGGCCGCGGCCGGGATGCCGCAGCGTTCCCGCGGCCGGATCGCGATTGACAAAGTCGGCGGGCGGCCGGACAGTCGGGCCGTTCCGAGGGGGGCCCCGCCAGCTGGGGCTGAGACTGGGCGAGCGCGCGTCCTGACCCTTGAACCTGATCCGGTTCGTACCGGCGGAGGGACGGGAACCAGCCATGACGCCCCAGTTATGACGACGTCGCCCGTGCGCCCTCGCCCCGCGGCCGGATCCCTGTCCAGGGAGGGATCCATGAACGCACCCGTCTTCGCCAAAGGCTTGCCGCAGAGCGTCACCACCGGGCCGGTCACCGGCTCCACCAAGGTCTACGCCGCGCCGGCGGGCCACCCCGACCTCCGCGTGCCGTTCCGCGAGATCGCCCTCTCCGACCCGGGCGAGGCCCCGGTGCGGGTCTACGACCCGTCCGGCCCCTACACCGAGGCGGGAGCGCGCATCGACCTCGCCGCCGGGCTGCCGCAGGTCCGCGCCGCCTGGATCGAGCGCCGCGGCTGCCACGCCGTCGCTCCCCGGGCGATCCGGCCGGAGGACAACGGGTTCGTGAGCGAGGACAGGCTGGTGGCGCCGTGCCCGGCCGCCCGCACGGTGCGCCGGGGAGCCCCGGGCCAGCCCGTCACCCAGTACGAGTTCGCGCGGGCCGGCATCGTCACCGAGGAGATGGTCTACGTCGCCCACCGGGAGAACCTCTGCCGCGAGGCGATGCTGGCCGGGGCGGAGGGCCGCCTGGCGGACGGCGAAGGCTTCGGGGCGGGCATCCCGCCCTTCATCACCCCCGAATTCGTCCGCGACGAGGTGGCGCGCGGGCGGGCGATCATCCCGGCCAACATCAACCACACCGAGCTCGAGCCGATGGCGATCGGCCGCAACTTCCTGGTCAAGATCAACGCCAACATCGGCAACTCGGCCGTGACCTCGTCGGCGGCGGAGGAGGTCGAGAAGATGGTCTGGGCGATCCGCTGGGGCGCCGATACCGTCATGGACCTCTCGACGGGGCGCAACATCCACAACATCCGCGGCTGGATCCTGCGCAACGCGCCGGTGCCGATCGGCACGGTGCCGATCTATCAGGCGCTGGAGAAGGTCGGCGGCGACCCGCTCAAGCTCGACTGGGAGGTGTTCAAGGACACGCTGATCGAGCAGGCCGAGCAGGGCGTCGACTACTTCACCATCCACGCCGGCGTGCGCCTCGCCCACGTGCCGCTGACCGCGCGGCGGGTCACCGGTATCGTCTCGCGCGGCGGCTCGATCATGGCGCGCTGGTGCCTGGCCGGGCACCGCGAATCGTTCCTCTACGAGCGGTTCGAGGAGATCTGCGACATCTGCCGGGCCTACGACGTGTCGTTCTCGCTCGGCGACGGCCTGCGCCCGGGCTCGATCGCCGACGCCAACGACGCGGCGCAGTTCGCCGAGCTCGAGACCCTGGGCGAGCTGACCAAGGTGGCCTGGGGCAAGGGCTGCCAGGTGATGATCGAGGGCCCCGGTCACGTGCCGATGCACAAGATCAAGGTCAACATGGACAAGCAGCTCGCCGCGTGCGGCGAGCTGCTTGTCCATG
>NZ_LABY01000097.1 GCF_001043975.1 Methylobacterium variabile | reverse complement strand
GCGCCTGATGGCGGGCCGGCCCCTCGATCCGGTCCTGCCCGACGATTCCGTGCCAGCCGCTCCGGATGGCGGAGCGGCCCCCCGATGAACCCCACCGACCTCGCGCTCCAGCTCTGGCCGGCGGCGGCCTCCGCCACAGCGGTCGAGACCGATTGGCTGATCCTCGCCTTCACGGTGCTGACGCTGCTGCTGACGGTGCCGGTCTTCGTCGCCATCACGTGGTTCGCGATCCGCTACCGCCAGGGCGAGCCGGCCGACCGCAGCCACACCGAGACCCGCAGCGTGCTGATCGAGATCAGCTGGATGCTGATCCCGTTCCTGCTCACCCTGATCTTCTTCGTCTGGGGCGCCCGGCTGTTCTTCATCTCGAAGCAGGCGCCGGGCGACGCGATGGTGATCGAGGCGATCGGCCGGCAGTGGATGTGGAAGTTCCAGCACCCGACCGGCCAATCCGAGATCAACGACCTGCACCTGCCGATCGGCCAGCCGATCAAGATCCGGATGATCAGCCAGGACGTGATCCACAACCTCTACTTCCCGGCCCTGCGGATGCAGATGGCGACCCTGCCGGACCGCTACACCGAGATGTGGTTCAAGGCCGACCGCACCGGCAGCTACCGGCTGTACTGCTCGGAATATTGCGGCACCGACCACTCGAAGATGGACGGCACGCTCACCCTGATGACCCAGGCCGACTACGCCGCCTGGCTGCAGAATGCCGGCGCCCAGCAGGGCGGACAGGCCGGGGCCGGCCGGGCGGTCTACGAATCCTACGGCTGCGGCAACTGCCACGACCCGGGCGCCAAGGTGCGGGCGCCGTCGCTGGCCGGCCTCTACGGGCGCGCGGTCAAGCTCGCCGACGGCCGCACCGTCACGGCCGACGAGACCTACCTGCGCGACAAGATCCTGAACCCGAACCGGCAGAAGCTCGCCGCCGACTACAAGCAGGTCATGCCGGCCTTCCGCAACGTGATCCCAGCCGACGACCTCGACCGGCTCGTGGCCTACCTGAAGAGCACGGGGGCGACGGCGCAGCAGGAGGCCACCCCATGACCAGCGGCACCATCACCGACGGGCCGGCCCTGCGCGACCCCCACACCCCGGATTCCCACCTCGGCCACGGCGCCGACTACCTGCACGCCGAGCACACGCTGCGCTCGTGGCTCTTCACCACCGACCACAAGCGCATCGCGCTCCTGTACCTCGCCAGCATCACCGCCTTCTTCGTCATCGGCGCGGTGACGGCCGGGCTGGTGCGCCTGGCCCTGGTGGTGCCGGACGGGCAGGTCTTCACCAACGACACCTACAACAAGCTGTTCACGATCCACGGGGTCGTGATGGTGTGGTTCTTCCTGATCCCCTCGATCCCCGCGACCTTCGGCAACTTCCTGATCCCGCTGATGATCGGCGCACGGGACCTCGCCTTCCCGAAGCTGAACCTCGCCTCCTGGTACGTGTTCATGACCGGGGCGTTCTTCACGCTGGCCAGCGTGGTGCTCGGTGGGGTCGATACCGGCTGGACCTTCTACACGCCCCTCTCCACCGCCTTCTCCAACACCTGGGTGGTCCCGGCGCTGATCGGCGTCACCATCGTGGGCTTCTCGTCGATTCTGACGGGCCTCAACTTCGTGGTGACGATCCACACCATGCGGGCGCCGGGCATGACCTGGTTCCGCCTGCCGATCTTCGTCTGGACCCACTACGCCACCAGCCTGATCTTCCTGCTCGCCACCCCGGTCATCACCGTGGCCCTGGTGCTCCTGATCGCCGAGCGCGCCTTCCACATCGGGGTGTTCGACCCGGCCTACGGCGGCGACCCGGTGCTGTTCCAGCACCTGTTCTGGTTCTACTCCCACCCGGCCGTCTACATCATGGTGCTGCCCGGCATGGGGGTGATCTCCGAGATCGTCCCGGCCTTCGCCCAGAAGAAGCTGTTCGGCTACCGCTTCGTCGCCTACGCGGCGATCGGGCTCGCCTCGGTGACCTTCTTCGTCTGGGGCCACCACATGTTCGTCAACGGTCAGAGCGACCTCGCCAGCGTCGCCTTCTCGGTGCTCAGCTTCGCGGTCGCGGTTCCGTCCGCGGTCAAGGTCTACAACTGGACCGCGACGATCCACAAAGGCTCGCTCAAGCTCGACACGCCGATGCTCTACGCCATGGGCTATATCGGGCTGTTCGTGCTCGGTGGCCTCACCGGGCTCTACCTCGCGACGCTCGCCATCAATCAGCACGTCCACGCCACCTACTTCGTGGTGGCGCATTTCCACTACATCATGGTCGGGGGCACGGTGCTGGCCTTCCTCGGGGGCTTGCACTTCTGGTGGCCGAAGATCACCGGGCGGATGTACGTCGAGGCCTGGGGCCGCATCTCGGCGGTGCTGATCTTCATCGGCTTCAACGTGACGTTCTTCCCGCAGTTCATCCTCGGCTACCTCGGGATGCCGCGGCGCTACCACGTCTACCCGCCGGAGTTCCAGTTCCTGAACATCCTATCCTCGGCGGGCTCGACCATCCTGGCGGTCGGCTACATCTTCCCGATGGTCTACCTCGTCTACGCGATCTGGTTCGGGAAGCGGGCGCCCGCCAACCCCTGGGACGCGCGGGGCCTCGAATGGACCGTGGCCTCGCCGCCGCCCGCCCACAACTTCCTCACCGAGCCGCAAGCGCCGAAGATCCCCTACGACTATCCGATTCAGGCCCGCGAGACCGGGAGGCAGCACACGTGAGCGGGCAGGCCGCCGAACCGGGCAGCGTGGGCGTCAGGCTCGTCTCGCACTTCGCGACGGTGGAGCAGCAGAAGCGCGCCGCCGTGCTCGGGATGTGGGCCTGGCTGCTCACCGAACTCCTGCTCTTCGCCGGGCTGTTCCTCACGGCGCTCATCCTGCGCCTGCTCCACCCGGAAGCGGTGCAGGAGGCGGCGCGCCACCTCAAGTTCTGGATCGGCGCCGTCAACACCGTGGTGCTGATCGGCTCGAGCCTGACCATGTCGGGGGCGATCCAGCTCTCGCGCCTCGGCTGGCAGCGCGGCATGGTACGGTTCATGCTCGCCACCGCGGCTCTGGGCGCCCTGTTCCTGGTGCTGAAAGGTTACGAGTACTACGCCGACTACCACGAGCACATGATGCCGTTCCTGTCGGACCGGCCCTACGAATTGAAGGATTCACCGCCCTCGCGGCTGTTCGTGAACCTCTACTACGTCGCCACCTCGCTCCATGGCCTGCACCTCCTCACCGGCATCGGCATCCTGCTGGTGCTGACCTGGCAGGCGAGCCGGCCGGGCTTCCTGAGCGTGCACCAGAACCGGATCGAGATCTTCGGCCTGTACTGGCACTTCATCGACCTGATCTGGATCCTCGCCTTCCCGACCCTCTACGTGCTCAACCGGTAGGAGGCGTTCCCATGTTCGGCACCGGCGACGAGCGCCGCATCCTGTGGCGGCACATGCGGGAGCCGGTCCTCACGGCCGGCGCCCTCCTGGTGATGCTCGGGATCAACGTGGCCTTGGGCGCCACCCTCCCCTTCCCGAACGTCTGGATCGTCGAGCTGATCGTCGCCAGCGCCATGGTGGTGACGATCCTCCTGTTCTCGATGGAGGTCCGTCACGAGCCGCCGCTGGTCAAGCTGTTCGCCGGCATCGGCTTCTTCTGGGTCGGCATCCTGTTCGCGATGACGCTGGTGGATTACCTGTCGCGGGCCTGAGGCGTTCACTCCCCGCTCACCGCCCGGGCCCTATAACGATCGCCATGTGCGAACTGCTCGGCATGAGCGCCAACGTCCCGACCGACATCCGCTTCAGCTTCGCCGGCCTGGCGCGCCGCGGGGGCGAGACCGGGCCGCATCAGGACGGCTGGGGCATCTCGTTCTACGAAGGCCGCGGCTGCCGCAGCTTCCACGACCCGGAGCCGAGCGCCCGCTCGGAGATCGCCCGGCTCCTGCGGCAATACCCGATCAAGAGCCGGATCGTGATCGCGCATGTCCGCCGGGCCAATCGCGGCCGGGTGACCCTGGAGAACACCCATCCGTTCAGCCGTGAGTTGTGGGGGCGCACCTTCACCTTCGCGCATAACGGCCAGCTGAAGGGCGTGAAGCGGCTGAGGCTCGGGCGCTTCCGGCCGGTGGGCACCACCGACAGCGAGCACGCCTTCTGCTGGATGCTGGGCAAGCTCGAGGAGCGGTGGGAGGCGCTGCCGAAGCCCACGCGCCTCGACGGGGCGGTGCGCGAGCTCTGCGCCGAACTGCACGGGCTCGGCGTGTTCAACATGCTGCTCTCCGACAGCCGCACCCTCTACGCCCATTGCGGCAAGCGCCTCTGCACCCTGACTCGTCGCGCGCCCTTCGGCACCGCGACGCTGATCGACGAGGACTGGCGAGTGGATTTCGCGCAGGAAACCACGCCGGACGACATCGTGACCGTGGTGGCAACGCGCCCCCTCACCCGGGACGAGCGCTGGACCGACCTCGCCCCCGGCGAGGTGCTGGCCTTCCGTCTCGGCGTGCCGGACGGGGACGAGACCGGGGCCAGCCTCGGCGGGTGATGCCGGGACGGCGCCGTGTCACGGCTTCGCGCCGTGTCACGGCGCCCTATCGGTCGCGGCCTGTTTCTCGCTAAGGTTGGGCTTTCCGGTCGCGGCCCCCGGGCCCATCTTCCTCTGGCAGGCAGACGCGAGAGCCATGACGCGAGACACCGCCCCGAATCCGTCGGCCGAGCCCAGGCCCGGCCTCTCGGCCAACATCCGGACGCATCTCGGCAGCCAGCTCCGGGCCACCTACGAGGCCCTGGGCAGCGCCGATCCGGACAACCGGTTCGCCGACCTGATCGCGCGCCTGGAGGCCGCCCTCAAGGCGCAGGGCGAGGTCGTCCTGCCGGAATTCCGGGACGGGCTCCTGCAGGCGGTCCCGTCCTTGCGCGCCTTCGCGCTCTCGCTGACCAGCAACCCGGCCCGGGCCGACGACCTGGTGCAGGACACGCTGCTGAAGGGCTGGCAGCACCGGGCCCGCTTCCAGCCCGGCACCAACCTGAACGCATGGCTGTTCACCATCCTGCGCAACGCCTTCTACTCCGACCACCGCAAGCGCGTGCGCGAGGTCGAGGACCAGGACGGCTCCTACGCGGCGCGCCTCGCCACGGCGCCGCACCAGGGCGACCGGCTCGACGTCGAGGACCTGCAGAGCGCGCTCGCCAAGCTGCCGCCGGACCAGCGCGAGGCCCTGGTGCTCGTCGGCGCCGAGGGCGTCTCCTACGAGGAGGCGGCGGCGATCATGGGCTGCAAGGTCGGCACCGTGAAGAGCCGCGTCAGCCGCGCCCGCGGCCGGCTGGCGGAGCTTCTCGGCTACGACGAGGAAGACCTCGGCACCGACCGTCTGATCCAGTCGGCGATGCCGAAGGACGCCTGACGCAGCACCGGCCTCCTCGCGGAATACTCCCGCAGGGTTGCGCGACATTTCGGCCGCGACGATTGAACCGTTTCGCCCAGGGCGACGTTACCACCCCCGAGAGCCGCCCCGCTCGACCGGGGTGGATTGGACGAAACGGAGATCGATCTGATGAAGACCAAGACCCTCCTGGCCGCCGCGACCCTCGCCCTCACCCTGCCGATGGCCGCTCACGCCCAGGGCCTGATCGGTGGCGCCCAGCGCGGCGCCGAGGACGGTGCGGACGCGGCCGGCCCGGTCGGCGCGATCGTCGGCGGCGCTGTCGGCGCGGCGACCGGCGCGGTCGGTGGCCTGCTCGGCGTCGACGACCGTCCCCGCTTCCGCAACTACGCCGTGCGCCAGCACCGCTCCTACGATTGGGACGGCGATGTCCGCGTCGGCGGCGTGCTGCCCAACTCGGGCGTGACCTACTACGAGGTGCCGTCCGAGTACGGCATCCGCGGCCGTCGCTACACCGTGGTCAACGACCGCGTCGTGCTGGTCGATCCGAGCAGCCGCCGCATCGTTCAGGTCATCGAGTAAGCCTGTTGCTTGTCGTGCCGTCCACGGGCGGCACGGATCGTCGATCGGAAGCCCCGGCCCCGCGCCGGGGCTTCCTTGCTTGTGCAGCCTGTATTTCCGGACTCTCATTGCAGCAAACCTGCAACGAAACGGGCCCGGTCGTCGTTCTGCTTCGGCGAATACGCGGATCGTCAGCTATCCGCCCCCTTCCCGAACCTCAGCGACACGGATTCCGATGCCCTCCGACCCGTACGAGAACCACGACGCCGCGCTGCCGGAGCCGGTGCGCGAGCACCTCGGGCAGCAGCTGCGCTCGGTCTACAACGTCCAGGCCGAGAAGCCCGACTACCTCGGCGATCCGGGCCTGCCGCCGGAATTCACCCCGCAGCTGCGCCGCCTCGAAGGCCGGCTGAAGGCCCACGACACCGGACGGGAAGCCGTGGAGGACGCCCTCGCCGACATCCTGCGCGAGCTGCCGCCGAAGAATTGACGGCCAGCGCCACGGTGCCGGAAGCGTCGCGGACCTTCGCCAGCAGCCTGACGTCGTCCGAACCGCTCCGCCGCGCGCCGGCAGCCGGACGGGGCATCAGATCAGCGAGCCCTGCGTTGCGTCGAGCAGGTCGGCGGCACCCCGGTCCTTGCGCGCCGACGGGTAGCAGGCCGCCGCGGCCGCAGCGGCGCTCGTCTCGAAGTCGTCGCCCTGCGTCGCCGGGCTGCGGTGGAGCTCGATCTCGCTGCCCGCTCCCGCCTTGCGGATCTCGATCAGGACATCGTCGCCGGGCAAGGCCCGTGCAGGCTCCCTCGCGCCCCCTGCGAGCGTGATCCTGACCGTCTGATCGCGGGTGTTCTCGGTGAAGCGAAGCCGATCACGGTGCATGCGGTTCATCATATAGTACACGCAGACGCTGAACGTCGTGTGCGTGCTCGCCACGCGGACCCGGACGCTGCTCCCTGGAAGCTCGGATGCGGACCGGCTGCTGCACAGGAGGATCAGGACGCAGAGAGCCAAGATGCGCAGGGGCAGGACACGCGCCATGCTAGGAGGCTCCTCGGAGCGCGGACGGGTCGACAGGCTCCCCGGGTTCCGGCGGCAGGAGCCTCAAGGGTCGGTGAGGGCGCTGAGCAGCTGGCCGGAATTGTACGGCTTGGGCACGAACCGGCCGCTCCTCGGGCAGTCCTGAACGCGCACCACGGCGCGTCCGGACGTGAGCACCAGGCGGATGTGAGGCCAGCGGGCGGCCACCCGCCCGGCCAGTTCGAGTCCGTTCATGGAGCCGGGCATCTCGATGTCGGTGAACACCGCGCTGATGGTCGGGTCGGTTTCGAGGACGGTCCAGGCAGCGTCGGCACTGTCGGCCTCGGTCACGGCGAACCCGCCCTCCTCCAGCATGTCGAGGGCCATCATCCGGACCAGAGGGTCGTCCTCGACGACCAGCACGACCGGCAGCGAGGTGGTGGGGGCAAACGACATGCCGAGCTGCTGCCTGCGCGGGATCAACGCTTCAGCCGGCTCCGCCCGAGTCCGGCGGCCTTGGCGAGGTCGGAGCGCTGGGCCGCGTAACTGGCCGCCACCATCGGGTAATCGTACGGCAGGCCCCACTTGCTGCGGTACGCCTCCGGCGTGAGGCCGCGGCCGGCGAGGTGGCGCTTGAGCGTCCTGTAGGGCCGGCCATCCTCGAGCGAGATGATGTAATCCGGCGTCACCGTCTTCTTGATCGGCACCGGCGGAGCGGGCGGCTCGGGAATGGACGCGGCCGGCTGCTCGAGCGTCCTGAGCTGGTCGTAGACGCGCTGGAGCAGCGAGGTCATCTCTCCGGGAGGGATGTTGTTGTGGGAGACGTAGGCCGACACGATGCTCGCCGCCAGGGAGATCGGATCGAGTTCAGCCGCACCATCATGGGACATTCAGGACACCGTTCTACGAAATTCGATTGTCAATGGCCGGCGTCGACGAGCGCGAGGCAGCGCCGAAGGGGAATGCCGGCCTCGTTTCTGAAGCATGGACCAGCGCCGCTACGTCACTCGATCACGGCCGCAAGGGTCACCATGGCAACCCTGGCTCCGCTCTCGTCGCGGACATCGATACGGAGCTGGATCGCGTTCGCGCCTGGCCGCCGGTGACCGATCAGGTCGCCCAGCAGGCGCTGAAGCTGCCCGCGAACCGCGTTCAGGTCGGCGAACTCGTGTCCCTGATCGTCCCGGACCGTGACGCCGTCGCAGATGTCGAAAAAGAACCTCGGCATTCCGTCTTCACAGGCTGGACCGACCGAAAGCACGTGCTGCAGGCCTGGCCGTCGTTATGGCATAAGGCCTTACAGAGAGATCGGCCGGGATGCCTCGAAGTGTCGGCCGTCCGGTCAGAGGACAGGATGCGCACAATCTTTTCAACCGAGCATATTCGGCAGCAGGACAAGTTCCATTTCTGGATGGATTTCGTAAGACGCACCATCATTACGAACGACGCCCTGCCGGCCTGCCGCGAGAATTTCGACGCGGAACTCGGAGCGATGACCGTCGGCGAGACGAACATAGCGCTCGTCAAGACCTCTACCCTGTCGGTCACGCACACGCGCGATCACGCCCGGCGACTGGACAATGACGACGTTTTTGTTTTCATGCCCCTGAAGGGCCAGAAATTCATTGAACAGGATGGTCGTTGCACGATCCTAGCGGAAAGCCAGCTCGCGCTGATCGATCCGAGATTCCCGCACAGGAGCCGTTTCTCCGAAGGCTGCGAGGCCCTGTCCGTCCACATAGAACGGCAGAAACTCGAGAACCGGCTCGGGACTATTCATCCTCTGACCGCGCGGCCGATCAAGCCGGACACGGCGGAGGGCAGCGTGGCGGCCGCATATCTGACCATGATCTCATCTCAGGCCGGCAATCTCGGCCAGGCCGCGCAAGGCATGATCGAAGCCCATCTGCTGGATCTGATCGCCCTCTCCCTGACGCAGGCGACGGGCCGATCCCTGCCGCGCCCCTCCCGCACCCGTTCGATGATCCGCATGAAGGTGCGTGCCGAGATCCAGGCGCGGCTGTCCGATCCGTCGACGGATGCCGAGGCGATCGCGAGCGCGGCCGGGGTGAGCGTGAAATACGCCAACGCCATCCTGGCCGACGACGATACCTCGATCCGACGCCTCCTTCAGGACGGCCGCCTGGCGCGCTGCCGACAAGCGTTGGAGGATCCCGCTCAGCTGCACCGGTCGGTGAGCGAGATCGCCTATGGCTGGGGGTTCTCGGACATGACCCATTTCGGCCGCCGGTTCAAAGCGGCCTACGGCCTCCTTCCGAGCGAGTGCCGTCGCCGCGCGCCCGGCCGAGCCCGTTCGGGTCGATGACCGAGGCCCCGCGCACCGAGGTCCTACCGGGACGGTGCCGGCGGGGCGCGGTACGGGCGGCACGGCCTTCCTGCCACGCGTCAGGCGGCTGAGGAGAGCCCGCTCGCCGGGACGGCGGGCGTATCCGGCGTGGGCGCGGATAGCGGCAAGGCAGCGCGAACGTCCTCGAAGGCGGGCGCCGGATCGCCGAGCCCCGGGAGATCGGGATCGATCAGGCGCAGCATCCCATCGGTCTCGTTCCCGGGCGACACGCGCGCGCCGGGCAGCTTGTCAGGACTGGAGGCAATTTCCCCCGAAGCGTCTCCGCGAGAGCGCTAGGGTCCCGGCGAATAGACTGTCGCCGGACAGATCCGAGACAATTCTTTCATCGCAAACTCACCGCGCGCCTTCAGTCATTCTTTTCTTTCTCTTTCGCCCCGCAGCGCGATCGGGCGCCTTCAAGGGCGTAACGGCGTCGTTCGACACCGGCGGCCCGCCGCGACTCGACATCATATCCAGGACGGATCAGTATTGCGTGTCTGGGCGGGATCCCGCCCAAATCTCCGCAAGATGAGAGCGGACGCGATATCTGTACCAGGTGCGTCGCCACACCGCGGCCCGTCGGCCGCAGGTGCACAGAGGGGGCGGCTTCCCGACGGAAGCAGCCCCCCTCTCCCGATGGAGGAGATCCCGACAATGAAGTTGCTTTCCCTCGCCGCCGCGGCCTCGCTGATCCTGGCCGCGGCACCTGCCGTAGCGCAGGGCACGGCGGCGCAGCGGGCTGCCTGCACCTCGGATGCCATGCGCCTGTGCTCGTCCCACATCCCGAATGTCGGGGCGATCGCGTCCTGCCTGCGCCGGGAGCGGGCGAGCCTCAGCACGGCCTGCCGCACCGTGATGGACGCCGCCGAAGCGCCGACCCAGCGCGCCGCCGAGGCACCGGCCGCCGAGTCGCGGCCGATCCCGCGCAGGATGGTGCGGTCCCACGCCGTCGCCGAGGCGGACGCACCGGCCATCACCCGGCGCGCGGCGCCGCGTCGGCTCGCGCTGGCCCGGCCGGCCGTCGAGCGTCCCCGGATCGCGGCCCGTCAGCGGGCCATCCGGTACGCCGCCGTGCGGCACAGGGCCGGGACGGGCCGGATGGCCGGCCTCGGAGGCCTCGGCGGCCGCTCCTCGGAGATGCGGCAGGCGATGTACTGGATGAACCGCCTCGGCGGCCTCAGCGGCATGATGGGCGGCATGGCCGGGCTGGGCGGGGCCGGCGGGGGCATGTCCCTCGATGCGATCCGCGACGTGCGCATCGGCGACCTGATGGGCATGATGGAGTGAGCCCGCGGGCCGCTCGGGGACGATCCTCGATCCGGCGCGCCGCGCCGCGCCAGGCCCTGGGCCTGGCGCGGGTCGGGACCGGGCCTCAGGGAGCCGGCGGCTCGTCGCCCGGGACCGGGGCGGAGGCCGCTTCGGCCTTGGCCCGGCGCCGGTACTGGTTGGCGCCGATCGGGATCGCGCAGAGATAGCCGAGGCTCAGGAGCGCCAGGATCTCGAACGGGAAGCTGATCAGCAGGCCGAACCCCGCCACGGTCACCACGAAGATCGGCAGCACGTATTCCCGCGGCACGCGCTTGCCCACGGTCTTGCCCGAGAAGGTCGGCACCGTGGAGATCACGAGCAGCGCGATCACCAGCATGTAGACGAGGGCGACGGGGGCGAGGCCCGGGCTGAGCTCGAAGCCGAGGAAGTGCAGGTAGAGCGGCAGCAGAACCGTGAGCGCGCCGGCCGGCGCCGGCATGCCGACGAAGAAGTCCTTCTTCCATTCCGGCCGGCCCGGATCGTCCAGCATCACGTTGAAGCGGGCGAGCCGCAGGGCCATCGCGATGGCGAAGATCAGGGCGACGATCCAGCCGAGCGACTTCAGGTTGTGCAGCACGAAGCTGTACAGGATCAGGGCCGGGGCGCAGCCGAAATTGACGAAGTCGGCGAGCGAGTCGAGCTCGGCGCCGAAGCGCGAGGTGCCCTTGAGCAGGCGCGCCACCCGCCCGTCGACGCCGTCGAGGACCGCGGCGGCGATGATCGCGATCACCGCCGGCTCGAACCGGCCCTCGAAGGCGAGGCGCACGGCGGTGAGCCCGAGGCAGACAGCCATCAGGGTGATCATGTTGGGGATGATCATCCGCACCGGCACCGGCTTGAACCGGCGCGGCTTGGGCTCGTTCGGCTCGGGGGCGAAGGGCGGGAAGAGGTCGTCCATGCGGGCGCTCCGGTCAGACGCGGCGGAACTGCCGCACCGGGCCGGTCCCGCGCAGGTCGGCCAGCACGGTCTCGCCGGCCACCGCCTTCTGGCCGAGGCCGACCAGGACCCGGGTGCCCGCCGGCAGGTAGACGTCGACCCGCGAGCCGAAGCGGATTAGGCCGAACCGGTCGCCGACCGTGAGGTCGTCGCCGGCCTTGACCCAGTCGACGATGCGGCGCGCCACGAGGCCCGCGATCTGCACCACGCCGATCCGCACCGTCTCGCCGCCCTGGCGGGTCTCGATGACGAGGCCGTTGCGCTCGTTGTCCTCGCTCGCCTTGTCGAGCTCGGCGTTGAGGAAGAGGCCCGGGGTGTAGTGGACCTGGTCGATGCGGCCGGTCACCGGCACTCGGTTCACGTGGCAGTCGAACACGTTCATGAACACCGAGATGCGCAGCATCGGCTCGGACGGCAGGTCGAGCTCGGCCGGGGGCAGCACGGTGCTGATCAGGTTCACCCGCCCGTCCGCCGGCGAGATCACCAGGCCCTCGCCGACCGGCACGATCCGCTCGGGGTCGCGGAAGAAGTAGCAGACCCAGAGGGTGAGGATGAGGAAGATCCAGCCGAGGAACTGCACGAAGGTGCCGGCGAGCACCGTCAGCACGATGCCGATCGCGATGAAGGGGTAGCCCTCCTTGTGGATCGGCACCAGCACGCGGCGGATCGTCTCGAACAGGTCGGTCATGGGTCCTCGGGCCTGCGACGGCCGCGAACGCGGCCGGTCCAGCGCCCGCGGATGGCAGGCGCGTGGCCCCGCGTCAATCGTCCGAAGGGCGCGACGGCGCCTGGCGCGTCCGAACGGCGCGGGACGCGCCTCACGACACCGAGGCCGGCTCGGGCGCCTTGGCGATGGGACCGGGGATCTCGCCCGGCTCCAGGTTCAGGCGCAGGCTCTCGCCTTCCTGCGCCTCGGCCCGCTTGAGCGCCTCGCGGGCGGCGTCCGCCTCGCGCTGGCGGTTCCACATCGCCGCATAGACGCCGCCCTGCGCCAGCAGCGCCAGATGGGTGCCGCGCTCGGCGATGCGGCCCTGGTCGAGGACGATGATCTCGTCGGCCCCGACCACCGTCGAGAGCCGGTGGGCGATGACGAGCGTCGTGCGGCCGCGGCTCACCCGGTCGAGGGCGTCCTGGATCTCGCGCTCGGTGAAGGAGTCGAGAGCCGAGGTCGCCTCGTCGAGGACCAGGATCGGGGGTCCCTTGAGGATGGTGCGGGCGATGGCGACGCGCTGCTTCTCGCCGCCCGAGAGCTTCAGGCCGCGCTCGCCCACCGGCGTGTCGTAGCCCTCCGGCAGGGCGGCGATGAAGCGGTCGATCTGGGCAAGCCGCGCCGCCTCGCGCACCTCCTCCTCGGAGGCCTCCCAGCGGCCGTAGCGGATGTTGTAGCCGATCGTGTCGTTGAACAGCACCGTGTCCTGCGGCACCATGCCGATCGCGGCGCGCAGGGAATCCTGCTGCACGCCCGCGATGTCCTGGCCGTCGATCGTGATGCGGCCTCCTTGCGGCTCGTAGAACCGGAACAGCAGGCGCGACAGCGTCGACTTGCCGGCGCCCGACGGCCCGACGATCGCGACGGTGCGTCCCGCCGGCACCGTGAAGCTGATGCCGCGCAGGATCGGTCGCTCCGGCACGTAGGCGAAGTGCACGTCCTCGAACCGCACCACCGCCTCGCCGATCGCCAGGGGAGCGGCGCCCGGCCGGTCGGCGATCTCCGGGTTGCGGTGCAGGATCTTGAACATGTCGTCGATGTCGATCAGGGCCTGCTTGATCTCACGGTAGATCATGCCCATGAAGTTGAGCGGCATCGAGAGCTGCACGAGCATCGTGTTGACCAGCACGAAGCCGCCGATCGTCGCCCGCCCGGCCATGATGTCGCGGGCGGCGAGCCACATCACCACGCTCATGCCGATCGTGAAGATCACCGCCTGGCCGGCGTTGAGCACCGCGAGCGAGACATAGGTCTGGGTCGAGGCCTTCTCGTAGCGGGCCATCGACTGGTCGTAGCGGGCGGTCTCGCGGCCTTCCGCGCCGAAATACTTGACCGTCTCGTAGTTGAGCAGGGAGTCGACCGCCTTGGTGTTGGCCTCGGTGTCGGAATCGTTCATCCGCTTGCGGATGGCGATGCGCCACTCCGTGGCCTTGTAGGTGTAGCCGAGGTAGGCCGCCACCATGACGAGCACCACCACCGAGTAGGTGAGGTCGAACTCGTAGGCCAGCGTGCCGAGGACGAGGAGGAACTCGACGATGGTCGGCACGAGCGTCAGCACCATCAGGCGCGACAGTTCCTCGATGCCGTTGCGGCCGCGCTCCAGCACCCGGGTCAGGCCGCCGGTCTTGCGCTCGAGGTGAAAGCGCAAGGACAGGCGGTGCATGTGGGTGAAGGTCTGCAGCGCCAGGCGCCGCACCGCGTGCATCGCGACCTTGGCGAAGAGGCCGTCGCGCACCTGCGTCAGCAGCGCCATGGCGATCCGGGCGGCCCCGTAGAGCAGGATCATCAGGGCCGGCGCGGCCCAGATCCCGGTCGGCACCGCGCCCTCCTTGCCCCCCACCACCGCCACCAGGGCGTCGGTCGCCCACTTGAAGGTGAACGGCATCGCCAGGGTGACCACCTTGGCGACGAGCAGGAGGCCGAAGGCAGTGAAGACGCGGCGCTGCAGGTCGGGCCGGCCGTGGGGCCAAAGGTAGGGCCAGAGGCGGCGGTAGGTCGCGACGAGGCCGGGCCGCTCGGGCTCGGCCGGATGGATCGGGGTGGTGGACAAGAGACCGGTTCCGGACGGGATCGGTGCCGCATATAGGCCAGCGGGCGGCGCGAAGACAGCGCGCCCGACGCGGCACGGCCCTGCGCCGGAGCGGGCCCGCCTCCTCTGCCGGCCGGTCAATGCCCGCCCGTCACCCGCGCGAGGTCTTGCCTATCGAGGTCTTGCCTATCCTGAAGAGGTCTTGCCCGTTCCGAGCTCGACCGGGGGGCCGGCGGTCAGCCCCGGCTCTCCCGCGTCTGTCCCTGCACTGCCGGCGCCTCGCCGGGCAGCACGAAGACCTGGCCGGGATAGATCCGGTTCGGGTCGCGGATCTGGCGCTGGTTGGCGTCGAAGATCACGGTGTAGCGCAGGCCGTTGCCGTAGGCCCGGCGGCTGATGCTCCAGAGATTGTCGCCCCGGATGACCCTCGCGGTGCTGACGCCCGGCACGAACACCGTTCCGGGCGCGGCGGGCGCGAGCGCCGCCTCGGCGGTCGGTGCCCGGACGGGCGCCGGGGACAGGGCAGCGGAAGCGGCCGCGGCGGCCCCTGTCGCCGAGGGCGCCGGCGCGGCGGTGACGGCCTCCCCGGCCGGGGCGCCGCGCAGCAGGGGCTGGCGGGCGGCCCGGCCGGGCGCCTCGGTGGCGCCGGCGAGGGCCGATCGGTCGAGGTTCGGCGGCACCGCGAAGGCGGTCTCGGCGCGGGTCCTGACGGTCCCGGAGGCGGGATCGACCTGGTCGATCCGCACCCGGTAGTCTCCGGGATTGACCCCGCGCCCGATCGTGAAGGCGATGCGGCCGTCCGGCCCCGCCCGGCCGGGCGCCACCAGCGTGTCGTTGAGGTAGAGGCGCAGGGCCGCCTCGGGGGCGCCCCGGGCGGTGACGTAGAGCCGCCCGCCCGCCTCCGCGTCGACGCTGACGATCTTGACCGGCGCGGTGCCGGCCGACGGCGCAGCGGCGACCTCGGGCTGCGAGAGCACCGCGGTCGGCTTGCCGGGGGCGGTGACGGCGACGAGGGGCCGGGCGCGGCCGTCCGGCGCCACCACCACCACGGCGCTCTCCTGGCTCGTGACCCGGGCGCCGTCCGGCGCGATGCTGCGCAGGGTGATCTCGCTGGAGCCCGGGGGCAGGAGCGGCGGCACCAGGGCGAAGTTGCCGGCGGCGTCGGCCCGGGTGCGGGCGAAGGGCGAGCCGCCGCGCAGAAGCTCGACCTCGGCGCCGGGCTGGCTGCGCCCGGCCACGACGCTCGCCCCGTCGGGCTCGACCCGGATGACGTCGAAGGTCGGTGCGTCCGGTGCCGCGCGGGGTGCCTCGGGGACCGGCGCGGCCGGCAGGGCCGCGACCGTGGCGGGCGCGGCCGGGTCCCGCGAGGAGACCGTATCCTTCGGGATCGCGTCCTTCAGGCTCGCGTCCTGCGGCGCGACCGGGTCCTGCGGGAAGAGCGAGAACAGGCGGGTGCCGCTCGCCGCGACGCCGATGAGCACGAACCCGGCCACAAGACCGACGACCGCGAGGACGAGACCGCGTCGCAACTCCGTCGTCATGGCGCAACACTCCCGGTCACGGGTCCCCCGAGCCGATGGCTCCAGCGGCCGCGCGACCTTTCGCCTCCGGTCGACACGCCCGCGCCATCACATTCATATTAACAGGACTGGCGAGGCGAGACCACGCGGCGTGTTCCGCGCCGCCTCGGCCGGAGAATTGCGTGGCGAGGCCGGTTTCGGCTGCGAACGGTGCGGAGACTCGATGCGGACGGTTTGCGTGTATTGCGGCTCGGGGTTCGGGACCGATCCGGTGTTCGAGGCGGCGGCGCGGTCGCTGGGACGCAGCCTGGCGGAGGCCGGCATCGCCCTGGTCTATGGCGGCGGCAATGTCGGGCTGATGGGCACGGTGGCCCGGGCGGTGCTCGACCACGGCGGACATGTCACCGGCATCATCCCGGACTTCCTGAAGTCGCGCGAGCGCATGCTCGACGACGTGCAGGAGACGATCGTGGTGCACGACATGCACACCCGCAAGAAGCTGATGTTCGACCGCTCCGACGCCTTCGTGGCCATGCCTGGCGGCATCGGCACCCTCGAGGAGCTGGTCGAGCAGATGACCTGGTCGCAGCTCGGTCAGCACGCCAAGCCGATCCTGCTGCTCTCGGTGGCGGATTTCTGGGCCCCGTTCCTCGGCCTCCTCGACCACATGCGCCGCACCGGCTTCATCCGCGAGGGGCTCGACCTCAGCTACCTCGTGGCCGAGGAGCCGGACCAGGTGGTGCCGATGCTGCGCGAGGCGATCCGCAAGGCGGAGCCGCGGCCGGAGGCCGAGGCGCTGATCGAGGAGCGGTTCTGAGCCTCCACGGCCCCCGACGGACCTGCCACCCTCCCGGTTCCGGAACCGCGCGGCGGAACCCGGGATCCGCGACCGCTGGCGGCGGCAGGTCTCACGACCTCTCCCGCCCATGACCTCATCCCGAGGTCGCGGGCGGGAGCCGACCCGCAACTTCGCGAGGAGCCCATCGTGAGCACGATCCCGGACCCGAAGCCGCCGAACGACGGGCTGCCCTACCGGCTGATCACCGGAAAGGACGATGCCGCGTTCTGCCGGCGGATCTCCGAGGCGCTCGCGCTGGGCTACAGGCTGTACGGCTCGCCGTCCTGCACCTTCAACGGCACGGACGTGATCGTGGCGCAGGCGGTGGTCTGGCCCTCGGCCGTCGAAAACGGTGCGAGAGATGGGACGCCCCTCGCACCTGATCGGTCGCTCCTGCCAGGATAGCGCCGCCTACGGGCCCACCGTCCAGCTCGTCGTCCCGTCCTTGTTGTCCTTCACCGTCACCCCGAGCGCCGTCAGCGCCTCGCGGAGGCGGTCGGATTCCGCCCAGTCCTTGCGCGCCCGGGCCTCCTTGCGCTCGGCGATCAATTGCTCCACCGCCGCCGCATCGACGCCGGAGGCCGCCACCGCGGCGCGGTCGCGCTCGGTCTTGGTTTGCCTGAGCAGGCCGAGCAGGCCGGCGCCGGCCCTCAGGGCCGCCGGGTCGTCGAGGCGGTGCACCTCGCCCAGAGCCGCCGGGGTGTTGAGGTCGTCGAGCAGCGGCTCGAGGACGGTCTCCGGGGCGGGTCCCGGGGCGGCGTCGCCGGCCGCCTCGTACCAGCGGTCGAGGGTGCGGCTCGCTTCTTCCAGGCCGCGCAGGGTCCAGTCGATCGGCTGGCGGTAGTGGGTGCGCAGCATGGCGAGGCGCACGACCTCGCCGGGCCAGTCCGCGAGCACCTCGCGCAGGGTGACGAAGTTGCCGAGCGACTTCGACATCTTCTCCCCCTCGACCTGCAGGAAGCCGTTGTGGAGCCAGATGTTGGCCATCACCGGCGTGCCGAAGCAGCAGCGCGACTGCGCCAGCTCGTTCTCGTGGTGGGGAAACACGAGATCGATGCCGCCGGCATGGATGTCGAAGGTCTCGCCGAGGTGCTTCCAGGCCATCGCCGAGCACTCGATGTGCCAGCCCGGCCGCCCCGGCGCCGCGATGCCGGCGGGCGAAGGCCAGGACGGCTCGCCTGGCTTCGAGGGCTTCCAGAGCACGAAGTCGAGGGGCGAGCGCTTGTAGGGCGCCACGTCGACCCGGGCGCCGGCCTCCATCTCGTCGAGGGGGCGACGCGAGAGTGCGCCGTAATCGGGCATCGCGGGCACGTCGAACAGCACGTGCTCCTCGGCCACGTAGGCGTGGCCGGCGGCGAGCAGCCGGTCGATGAGCGCCGTCATCTCGACGATGTGGTCGGTCGCCCGCGGCTCGATCATCGCTGGCGGCCGGCCGGGCCGGTTGACGTCGTCCGGCATCAGGATGCCGAGGCGGCGGATGTCGGCGTGGAACTGGCCCAGGGTCTCGTCGGTGAGCGCCCGGATGGTAATGCCGCGCTCGGCCGCCCGGGCGTTGATCTTGTCGTCCACGTCCGTGACGTTGCGGGCGTAGGTCACCGCATCCTCGCCGTAGAGGTGGCGCAGCAGGCGGAAGAGCAGGTCGAAGACGATCAGCGGCCGGGCGTTGCCGATATGGGCGGCGTCGTAGACGGTCGGGCCGCAGGCATACATCCGCACCCGGCCCGAATCGATCGGCCGGAGCGGCTCCTTGGCCCGGGAGAGCGTGTTGTAGAGGCGCAACAGCGAGGCCATGAAACACCTGCGGGACGGGGTCGGGCCGGGCCGCCGCTGGGCGCTCCGGCCGAGGTTCTAAGTCGTTGCCGGGTCGGGATTCGGGCCCGGCATGAGCGGTCCCGGGGCGCCGCCGGCGCGGGCGACCGGAGGGCCGCCTGTTGCACGGGTGAGACGCCCCGGAGGGCCGATCCGGGTTAGCCCAATTCCGCGAGCAATTCGAGACGGCAGGCGCCGCGCGGGCCAAGCCCCGGGCGAACCCTGCGGAATCGGAGCGCCCGCACGATGCGTACAGAGATTGTTTACCACCCACGCCCAGTGTCGGGCCGGAGCCGGATGCCGGCGGCTCCGTTCAGAAGGTTTGCCCCATGCGTCGCACCCTCGCCGTCCTCAGCGCCCTCGGTGTCCTGGCCCATGCCGCCGTCCCGGCACTGGCCGCAGCGCAGGCGACCGGCGTGGAGAAGACCTTCCTGATCCCGTCGAGCGACGGCTACGGCGTCGCCGAGTGCCTGACCACCGGCGGCGAGTGCGGCCAGGTGGTGGCGGATGCCTGGTGCGAGTCGCAGGGCTACGCCAAGGCGGCCTCCTTCGGCATGGCCGCCCAGGACGAGTATACCGGCGCGATCGAGGCGGCCCCGGCCGTGAAGACCTCCGACCGCCCGATCCGGATCACCTGCCGGGATTGATCGGGGCGGGGTGGCGTGAGGGAGCGGGACGAGAACCTGCTCCGTCCCGCCCGCGCCCTCATACGACGCGCCGGCGTGCAAACGCGACCTGCCGCGCTGGCGCGCCGCATCGCGCCGCCTATCTCGGGCAGCAGGCGCCGACCGCCGCGGCGGTCGGAGGTAGTGGCATGATCCGAAGCGTCGTCATCGCCGCGGCCCTGATGCCGTCCCTGGTTCTCTCCGCCCCGCGAGCCCGGGAGCTGCCTGCCGTCGGCCCGGTCGTTCCCGGCCTGCCGGGCTACGATTGCCGGATGCCGACCCCGTTCGACCACGACGCCGTCGGCCCCTGGCCGCGCCCGGGCGCCCGGGCGGTGCGGGCCGCGAACGGCTACGGCCGCACGAACTACGGCTACGGCACCGGCGGCGCCTCGGCCTCCGGTGCCGTCGCGTTCCCGGCCGACAGCGCGGCTCCCTGCGACCTCGGCGAACTCACCCTCGGCCGCAAGGGTCTGGACATCCTGGGACGGGACGCCTCGCCGCGCTGAGCCCGGCCCTCGTCAGGTGCCCGGCTGGTCGTGCACCGCCTTGTAGAAGAAGTCCTTCCAGTCCTTCGGACGGTTCTTCAGCACGCCGGCCTTCGCCAGGTGCTCGGCCTGCAGCATGGTGCCGTAGGGCGTGGTCGAGAAGACGACGCCGGGCTGCTTCATCATGCCGACGAGCTCGTCGGGCTCGAACTTCTCCTTGGTGGCGGCGAGGTAGAGCTCGGCGGCCCGCTTCGGGTCGTCGCGGATGAGCGCGTTGGCCTCGTCGATGGCAGCGAGCACCGCGGCGGTGGTCTTCGGGTTCTGCTCCATGAACTTGCCGCGGCCGAACACGATGGCGTTGCTCAAGGGGCCTCCGACCACGTCGTAGGAGTTGAGCACGACGTGGATCTTCGGGTCCTTCAGCTCGATCTGCTGGTAGGGCGGCAGGGAGAAGTGGCTGTTGACCTCGCTGGTGCCGCCGAGCAGCGCGCCGACCGCGTCCGGGTGGCCGAGCTGGATCGTGATCGGGTCGAGCTTGTTGCGGCCGGCCTCGCCGAGCTGGCGCTCCGCCGCGATCTGCAGCATCACGGCCTGGGCCGAGACCTTCACGGTCGGCACCGCGATCCGGTCCTTCGACGAGAAGTCGGCGAGCGACTTCACCGCCGGGTTGCGGGTGACGAGCAGCATCGGCGCGCCGGCGGAGGCCGCCAGCCCCTTCACCTCGCCCCGGGTGCGGTCCCAGGCGAGCAGCAGGTTGGTGGCGCCGCTGGTGACGAAGTCGACGTTGCCGGAGATCAGCGCGTCGACCGAGGCGCCGCCGCTCGTCAGCGTGACCCAGCTCACCTTGACGTCGCCGAGGCCGGCGGCGGCGACGTGCTTCTCGACCAGGCGCTGCTGCTCGGCCAGCACCATCGGCATGTAGATCAGGCCGGGCTGGCGGGTGAACCGGACCTCCTTGGTCTCGGCGCGGGCGGGGGGTGCGAGGACGGGCGAGGCGAGGCCGAGCGCGACGGCCAGCGCGCCGACGGCGCGCCTGAGAAACGGCATGAGCGACTGCTCCCTGGTTTGCCGGCCTGCCGGCTGGATTCTGTCGGCACCTGGCCGGGCCCTCGCGCGAGGGCCCGCCGATGCCGTTCGAGGGAGCCAGGGTCCGGGAATGCCCCGGAGGCGTCAAGCCGATACAACGGAGGGGGCGTCGGCCCGGTGCTGGCTGGCGCGGGCGCGGTTGGCCACCATGCGCTCGTGCAGCCGCACGATCGTGCGCGAGCCGGTGCTGGTGAAGGCGAAGGGCAGGAGGCCGTGGACCAGGCAGGCGAGCCCGCCGGCGATCATGCGGAGGCCGAATCCCGTCGCGACGCCCATGTGCTCGAAATAGGTCTCGCCGACGGAGGCGGGGTGCTCGGAGAAGGACAGCTTCGACATCGGTATCCTCCGGGTTGTGCCCTTGAGGGCTCGAAAGGCACCCTGAGGATCGCACGGCCGCCGCGAAGCCGGATTGCGAAATTTTCTTCTGCCGCCTACGTTCGTGCAAGGCGATTGCGCGATCTCACGAGAGGCAGGAAAAATTTCGCGTGGACGAGTTTGACCGGAAAATCCTGTTGTGCCTGCAGGAGAACGCGGCCGAATCGCTCGAGGCGATCGCGGCGCGGGTCGGCCTGTCGGCCTCGCCGTGCTGGCGCCGGATCCAGAAGCTCGAGGCGCAAGGTGTGATCCAGCGCCGGGTCGCGCTCCTCGATCCGGACCGGATGCGGGTCGGCGTCACGGTGTTCGTCTCGGTGCGCACCAACCGGCACACCGCCGACTGGGCCGAGCGCTTCTGCGCCGCCGTGGTGACGATCCCCGAGGTGGTCGAGTTCTATCGGATGAGCGGCGAGACCGATTACCTCCTGCGCATCGTCGTGCCCGACATCGCGGCCTACGACCGGGTCTACAAGCGGCTGATCCAGTCGGTCGACCTCTACGACGTCAGTTCGGCCTTCGCGATGGAGCGCATCAAGTACACGACCGCACTGCCGGTGACTTACGCCGAGTGAGGGAGGGACGCGCCGCGACCGCGCGGGTCTGGCCTGCGCCGGGCGCCTGTTGCTTTCCGGCCCGATCGGTTTAGCTGCGGCGACCGGCCCCTCCCCTGCCCGAAAAGCCCAGACATGCCGACCTCCCGGACGACGCGCCGTCCCTTCGTGATCGCCGCCGTGATGGCCGCGATGGCGATGGTGGCCATCGAGGCGACCATCATCTCGACGGCGATGCCCGGCATCGTCGGCGAGCTCGGCGGGCTGCCGCTCTACGCCTGGGTCTTCTCCGGCTTCCTCCTGACCCAGACCGCCGCCACCATCGTGTTCGGCAAGCTCGCGGACGTCCACGGGCGCAAGCCCGTGCTGCTCACCGGCATCGCGGTGTTCCTCGCGGCCTCGGTGCTCTGCGGCTTCGCCTGGTCGATGCCGGCGATGATCGCCTTCCGGCTGATCCAGGGCATCGGCGCAGGCGCCATCCAGCCCGTGTCGCTCACCATCGTGGGCGACCTCTACAGCGCCGAGGAGCGCGGCCGCATCCAGGGCTTCCTCGCCAGCGTCTGGGCGGTCTCGGCGGTGGTCGGACCGGTGGCCGGCGGCTTCATCATCGCGCACGCCTCGTGGTCGTGGATCTTCTGGATCAACCTTCCGGTCGGCCTCGTGGCGACCGGCCTGTTCGTGGCTTTCCTGCACGAGGGCGAGCGGCGCGAGCGCCGGCCGGTCGACGCGGTCGGCGCCGCCCTGTTCACGATCACGGTCGCCGGCCTGATGGTGGTGCTGACCGAGGCCGGCGAGGGGCGCTGGCGCGTCGTCGCGGTCGCGGCCTCGCTCGGCCTCGTCGCGGCCGTGCTGCTGGCCTTCCAGGAGCGCCGGGCGCCGGATCCGGTCATCGCGGTCTCGCTCTGGCGGCGCCGGCCGATCGCCGCCGCCAACGCGACCTCGCTGCTCGCCGGCATGGCGCTCATCGGGCTCACCACCTTCCTGCCGATGTACGTGCAGGGCGTGCTCGGGCAGACGCCGATCGTCGCCGGCATGGCGCTGACCGTCATGGTGCTCGGCTGGCCGATCGGGGCGACGCTGGCGGCGCGCAACCTGCACCGCTTCGGCCTGCGCCGCATCCTGGTCACCGGCGGCCTGCTCCTGCCGCTCGGGGCGCTGGCCTTCGTGACGCTGCAGCCCGGCAGCCCGCCGGCGCAGGCCGGGGCCGGCTCCCTCATCATGGGCTTCGGCATGGGGCTCCTGAGCAACGCCGCCTTGATGCTGATCCAGGAGATCGTGCCCTGGACCCAGCGCGGCAGCGCCACCGCCTCGAACATCTTCTCGCGCAACCTCGGCAGCACGCTGGGCGCCACGGTGTTCGGCGCGGTGCTCAATCACGGGCTCTCCGCGTCGGGGAGCACGGTCACCGCGGACAGCCTGCAGCAGGCGCTGGCGGCCGGTGGCCTGCCGGGGGAGGCGGAGAGCGTGCGCCTGGTGCTGCAGCACGCCCTGCACCAGACCTTCTGGGCCGTGCTGCTGATCTCCGCCGCGGCGTTCGCCACCGCCCTGCTGGTGCCGCACGTGCCCCTCGGGCGCACCCGGGAGGTGCCGGCGGAGTAGCCCGCCGGCGGGCGGGTCAAATCCGCCCCGGATCGACCGACGCCGTCAGGCCGAGCGCGAGGCGGCCTGGGCCGGCAGGGCCTCGGTGGTGGCGTTGATCAGGTAGGGCCGGCGCAGGCCGAGGACGTGGTAGAGCACGCGGTCGACGTCGCGGGCGAAGAAGGGTTTCCGCAGCACGTAGTCGATGCCGAAATGGCGCGACGCGTGGGCCATGGTAGCGGCGTCGCCCCCGGTCATCAGCACGAGGGGCGTCCCGGGCGCCGCCTCGCGGATCTGGCAGGCGAGCTCAAGCCCGCCCCCGCCGCCGCGCAAGCCGAGGTCGATCAGGGCGACGTCGTAGGCCGCGAGCCGGGTCAGCTTCAGGGCGTGGGGGCCGCTCTCCGTCTCCTCGACCGCGAGGGAGAAGCCGCAGCTGCCCAGGATGCGCCGCACCAGGGTCCGGCTCTGCGGGGCGCTGTCGACGAGGAGCAGGCGGGTCTGCCGCCGGCGCCGGGCATGGGCCTGCAGGAGCCCGGCGACGTGGGCCTCGTCGAGGGGCAGGCGCAGGAACTCGTGGGCGTCGAGGTGCTGCGACACCTCGGTCCAGCGCGGGAAGATCTGCGCGGCGATCAGGATCAGGCAGGGCACGGAGAAGCCCTGGGCCTTGAACCGGGCGACGGCCTCGGGTCCGCTCGCATCCTCGAACTGCAGGCCCACGAAGGCCAGGACCGGCCGGTGGACGAGGCAGGCCTCGCAGGTCTCGCGGCTCGTCGCCGCCTCGATGATCTGCAGGGACGGCTCGTGGGTCCGGATCAGCGCCGCGAGGCGCCGGCGCAGCTCGGGATCCTGGTCGGCGACGAGGGCCGAGTCCGGTCCGCTCGGGCGGGCATCACTGTCGCTCACCGGCATCGTCCGTCGTCCGCCTGACAGGTCATCTTGAGGAACAGCCCGGCTGAGGGACGGGCTACCTGGGGGTAAAGTCCTAACGAGCAAAGCTTAGCACCAGCTTACGAAGCCCGCGCCCGCGGATGAGCGGCGTCGAACGCGTCGAGCAGGCGCGCGGCATCGACCTTGGTGTAGACCTGCGTGGTCGCCAGGGAGGCGTGACCCAGGAGTTCCTGGATCGCCCGCAGGTCGCCCTGGCGGGCGAGCAGGTGGGTGGCGAAGGAGTGGCGCAGGGCGTGCGGCGTCGCGCTCTCGGGCAGCCCCAGGGCCCCGCGCATCGAGGCGACGGCGAGCTGCACGATGCGCGGCGAGAGCGGACCGCCCTTGGCGCCGACGAAGAGCGGTCCCTCCGGCGGCAGGGCGTAGGGGCAGAGGCCGAGATACTCCGCCACCGCGGCCTGGACCGGCGCGATCACCGGCACGCTGCGGGTCTTCTGCCCCTTGCCGACCACCGTCACCGTGTCGGTCCCGTCGACCGGCGCGTCACGCCGCCGCAGGCCGAGGGCTTCGGAGATGCGCAGGCCCGAGCCGTAGAGCAGGGCCAGCACCGCGGCGTCCCGGGCCAGCACCCAGGGCGGGCGCTCGTCGCCGGCCCGGATGTCGGGGCTCGCCATCGCGACCGCCGCGGCGATGGGCAGGGGCCGCGGCAGGCGCCGCTCGACCTTGGGCGAGCGCACCGCCGAGAGGGCCGCGACGCTGCCGTGCCCCTCCCGGTCGAGGTGGCGGGCGAAGGAGCGCAGGCCGGCCAGGGCCCGCATCAGGCTGCGCCCGCCGACGCCCTCCTGGCGCCGCGCCGCCATGAAGGCGCGCAGGTCGCGGGGCTTGAGCCGGATCAGGGCCGGGATGTCGGGATTCGCGCCGTGCCGGGCACAGTGGGCGAGGAACTGGCGCAGGTCGCGCCGGTAGGCCTCGACGGTGTTGGGCGACAGGCGCCGCTCGGCCGCGAGCCCCTCGAGCCAGGCGGCCGCAGCGGCCCGCACGTCGGGAGCGCCGGGCAGCAGGTCGGCGGGGGTGGCGTCGGGCATCGCTGAGATCCGGTCGCGGGCGGGGGTCGGCCGGCGAGTAGAGGCCGGGCCCGGTTGACGGCGGGTTTATGCCGGAGCGGACGCGGGAATCCCGCCGCCGTCAGGCCGGCGTGAAGCGCAGGGTCACGCCGTGCCGGGCGCTCGCCCCCGGCGCCAGCAGGCGCTGCGAGTCGCGCTCCGCCAGCTCGCCGGAGAAACCCGCCCAGTCGGCGTGGCCGGTCCAGCACTCGAGCGACAGGAACGGCGCGGTCGGCCGGGTCCAGACCGCGAGGTGGGGAAAATCCTCCGTCTCGAGGGCGATGGCGGCGCCCGACGGCGCGGTGAAGCGCATGGTCCGGCTGCGCGCGTTCAGGAACACCAGGGCCTCGGTGAACAGGTCCGGGTCGAGGGGCAGGGTGTCGCCCTCGAGCGGCAGCGGCCGCTCCGTCCGCACCAGGAGGCCGCCGGCCCCGACCTCCGGAACCGCCGGCCGCTCCGGCTCGTCAAAGCGCACCGCATAGCCGCCCCCGGCCGCCCGGACGCCGTCGGCGAACGGCCAGGGGAAGGCCGGGTGGAAGCCGAGCCCGTAGGGCAGCGGCTCCGGGCCGGGATTGTGGACCTCGCAGGCGAAGGCCAGCGCCCCGTCCCGCACCGTGGCGGCGATGTCGAGCCGGAACCCGAACGGGTAGGCCTGGCGGGTCTCCGGCGTGTCGGTGAGGCGCAAGGTGACGCCGTCCTCGGCCTGGGCGACGACCGTGAAGCGGCTGTCCCGGGCGAAGCCGTGCTGGGCCATGGGGTAGGCGCGGCCCGCCACGGTGACGGCGCCGCCCGCCGAGGCACCGACGACCGGGAAGAGCCAGGGGGCGTGCCGGTTCCAGTGCGCCGGGTCGCCCGACCACAGGTACTCCGTGCCGCCCACCCGCCAGGAGACCGGCTCAGCCCCGGCGAGCGCGATGCGGGCGGTGGTGTCGCGGTGACGGATCTCGACGGTGTCGCTCATCGGGGCCTCGCTTCGTGCGAGGCCCCTGTTACCGGCTGGAGGCCGGTCCGGGAATGGGCCGTCACCCCCGCCGGGCGTTGCGCCGGGGCTGGCGCGGGCGGGGCACGTCGGCCTCGCCGGCCAGGGCCTCGACCTGGAGGTCGGCGGGGCCGGTGCGGGGGAAGCTGTGGGCGAAGCGCTCGGCGGCCCCGCCCCGGACCTCGAACTTCGTCTCGCGGTCGAAGATGCGGATCGCGCCGATCTCCTCGCGGGTCACGTCGCCGCGGCGGCACAGCATCGGCAGCAGCCGGCGCGGGTCGGCGTTGTCGCGCCGGCCGACATTGAGGCGGAACCACACGCTCGGGCCGAACGGCGCCCGCGGGCCGTCCCGCGCCGGGGTCTCGCGCCGGGGCGCGGCGCCGCGGCCGGTGGCGAAGCCCGGATCGGTGACCTCCTCGGGCGAGGGCAGGCGGGCGCGGTAGGCGCGCACCAGGGCGGCGGCGAGGTCCTCGGGCGAGCGCTGGGCGAGCAGCGACTGGGCCATCGCCCGGTCCTCCTCGCTCACCTCGTCGGTGACCAGGGGATCCTGCAGCAGGCGCTCCTGGTCGAGGGCGCGGATCTCGTCGGCTGGCGGCGGACCGGACCAGACCGGCACGACGTTGGCCCGCACCATCAGTTCCTCGGCCCGGCGGCGGCGCGACGGCGGCACCAGCAGCACGCTGATGCCCTTGCGCCCGGCCCGGCCGGTGCGGCCGGAGCGGTGCTGCATCACTTCCGAATCGTGGGGCAGCTCGGCGTGGATGACGAGGCCCAGACCCGGCAGGTCGATGCCGCGGGCGGCGACGTCGGTGGCGACACAGACGCGGGCGCGGCCGTCGCGCAGGGCCTGGAGGGCGGCGTTGCGCTCGCCCTGGCCGAGCTCGCCCGAGAGCGCCACCGCCTGGAAGCCGCGCTCCGTCAGCACCGCCTGGAGGTGGCGCACGGCGTTGCGGGTGTTGCAGAACACGATGGCGGTGCGCGCCTCGACCTGGCGCAGGGTGTTGACCACCACGAGCTCGGTCTCCCGCGGCAGGATGCGGAAGGCGCGGTACTCGATGTCGGCGTGGCCCTTGGTCTCGCCGGCGACCGCGATGCGCATCGCGTCGCGCTGGTAGGCCTCGGCGAGCGCCACGATGCCCTTCGGCAGGGTGGCGGAGAACAGCAGCGTGCGCCGCTCGGCCGGGGTGGTGCCGAGGATGAACTCGAGGTCCTCGCGAAAGCCGAGGTCGAGCATCTCGTCGGCCTCGTCGAGCACCGCGGCGCGCAACGCCGTCGGGTCGAGGTTGCGCCGCTCGAGGTGGTCGCGCAGGCGGCCCGGGGTGCCGACCACGATGTGGGCACCGTCGGCGAGCCAGCGGCTCTCGCGCCGCGGGTCCATGCCGCCGACGCAGGAGACGACGCGGGCCCCGGCCGGGCCGTAGAGCCAGGACAATTCGCGGTGGACCTGGAGCGCCAGCTCGCGGGTCGGCGCGATCACGAGCGCGAGCGGCGCGCCCGGGGCGCCCAGGGTCTCGGCATCACCGAGCAGGGTACGGGCGAGCGCCAGGCCGTAGGCGACGGTCTTGCCGGAGCCGGTCTGGGCCGAGACGACGAGGTCGCGCCCCTCGGTCTCGGGCTCGAGGACGGCGGCCTGGACCGGCGTCGGGTCTTCGTAGCCGCGGTCGGCGAGGGCCTTGGCGAGGGGGGCGGGCAGGGCAGGAAAAGGCACGTGAGATCGATCCCGGGTATCAGGCGACGCGCGGGGATCGGATCGGCTCCGGAGGCGCATGGCCTCGGGTAGAGGGCCGGCCGCATCGGCGGCGGGCGCTCGCGGCGCGCGGGGAATCCCTACGGTCTTTTCGTGGAGGAGCGAGCTGTTACAGGGGTTCGGGGCGGAGGTCCACCCCGGGGCCGGGCCTCGCGGGCGGTCGCATGGCTGAGGGAGCGTCCGGTGCATGGGCGTGGGAACGTGCCGGGCCGGCGCATGCCGGTGGTCCCAAGCTGGTGCCGAGCGGCTCGACAATTCGCTCGCGACACTCACCCTTTCCCGGACGACTGAAAACGAAGTGAAGGAGATCCGGGATCCAGGGGAGGCGTGCCGCGAAGCGGCTCTGCCTGCTGCACCGTTACAGACATAGAGGCGCTTCGCGACTTTTCATGCTGGGTCCCGGATCTCCTTCCGCTGACGCTCCAGTCGTCCGGGAAAGGGGAGTTCCGCCGGTCAACCGTTGGGACGGCGATCACCCCTCGATCATCGCCCGGATGCGCCGCGCCAGCAGGTCGACGGGGAAGGGCTTGGTGATCATCTGCATGCCAGGCGCGAGGAAGCCCGCCATGGCGGCGTTCTCGGCGTAGCCGGTCATGAACAGCACCTTCAGGTTGGGTCGCACCAAGCGGGCCTGGTCGGCGAGCTGGCGGCCGTTGAGGCCCGGCAGGCCGACATCGGTCACGAGCAGGTCGATGCGCCGGGCCGAGCGCAGCGCGGCGAGGCCGGCCGGGCCGTCCGCGGCCTCGAGGGCCCGGTAGCCGAGGTCGCGCAGCACGTCGACGATGAGTCCGCGCACCGCCGGCTCGTCCTCCACCACCAGCACGGTCTCGCCGCTGCCGGCGGCGGGAGGTGCGTCCGTGGCCGGCGCCGGGGCCTCCTCGGCGAGGGGGCCGGCGTGGCGCGGCAGGTAGAGCGACACGGTGGTGCCGCGGCCGGGCTCCGAGGTGATGACCGCATGGCCGTCGGACTGGCGGGCGAAGCCGTAGATCATCGACAGGCCGAGGCCCGTGCCCTGGCCCAGGGGCTTCGTCGTGAAGAACGGGTCGAAGGCGCGGGCGATCACCGCCGGGGGCATGCCGGTGCCGGTGTCGGTGACGGCGAGCCGGATGTAGGGGCCCGGCGCGACGTCGCCGTGAGCCGCCGCGAACACCGCGTCGAGCTCGACGTTGCGGGTCTCGATGGTGAGCCGCCCGCCTTCCGGCATCGCGTCGCGGGCGTTGATCGCGAGGTTGAGGATCGCGTTCTCGAGCTGGTTGGCGTCGCAGAGCGTCGGCCACAGGCCATCGGTGAGGCGCGTCTCCAGGGTGATGGTCTCGCCCAGCGTGCGGCGGACGAGATCCTCGAGCGAGGCCACGAGCGCGTTGGCGTCCACGGGGCGCGGGTCGAGGGGCTGGCGCCGGGCGAAGGCGAGGAGCCGGTGGGTCAGCGCCGCCGCGCGCTGGGCCGAGGTCAGGGCCGCGGTGATGTAGCGCTCGGCGACGTCGGTCCGGCCCTGCGCCAGCCGGGTCGACAGGAGGTCGAGGGAGCCGACGATGCCGGTGAGCAGGTTGTTGAAGTCGTGGGCGATGCCGCCGGTGAGCTGGCCCACCGCCTCCATCTTCTGCGATTGGCGGAAGGCCTCCTCCAGCTCGCGCTGCTCGGTGACGTCGCGCCCGACCGCGTGCAGGTGCTCCTCGCCCGGCACCGCCGTCCAGGACAGGACGCGGTAGGTGCCGTCGGCGTGCTGGTAGCGGTTCTCGAACAGCAGGGTGGCCTGGCCCTGCCCGACCCGCCGCGTCTCCGCGACGGTGCGCTCCCGGTCGTCCGGGTGGACGAGGTCGAAGAAGGAGCGGCCGACGAGGTCCTCGGTGTTCCAGCCCAGCACGGCGGTCCAGGCCGGGTTGAGGGCCGTGACGGTGCCGTCGAAGCGCGCGATGATCATCACGTCCTTCGACAGGCGCCACATCCGGTCGCGCTCGCGGGTGCGGGCGGCGACCTGGACCTCCAGGGTCTCGTTGACCTGCCGCAGGGCGTCGGCGGCTTCGCGCCGGACCCGGGCGAGGCGCAGGTTGGTCTCGACCCGGGCCAGGAGCTCGCGGGCCGAGAACGGCTTGATCAGGTAGTCGTCCGCCCCGGCGGCCAGGCCCTCGATGCGGGCCTCCTCGCCGGCCCGGGCCGAGAGCAGGATGACCGGAATGCCGCGCAGGGACGGATCGGCCCTCAGGGCGGCGAGCAGCCCGAACCCGTCGAGGCCCGGCATCATGACGTCGGTGAGGACGAGGTCCGGGGTGTGACGGCGGGCGGCCGCCAGCGCCGCGTGGCCGTCGCCCACCGCCTCGACGACGTGGCCGCTGTCGCCGAGCAGGCGCCGCACGTAGGCGCGCATGTCGGTGTTGTCGTCGACCAGCAGCACCCGGCCGGTGAGGCCGGGCGGGGTGCCGAGGCCCGGCGCCTCGGCGAAGTCGGGCTGGCTCGAGGCCTCGTCGTCGAGCCAGCGCGTCGCCTCCTCGACGAAGACGTGGGAGCGGGTGGCGGTGGAGATCCCGGTGCGGGCGGCGCGGATGCGGTCCTGCGGCAGGTGGGCGCTGCCCAGCGGCAGGCTCACGGTGAAGCGGCTGCCTTCGCCGAGGCGGCTCTCGACCCCGACCTCGCCACCGTGGAGCCGGGCCAGCTCCTGCACCAGGGCAAGCCCGATGCCCGATCCCTCGAAGCTGCGTCCCTGCGCGCCCTCGACCCGGTGGAAGCGCTCGAACAGCCGCGGCAGCTCGGCCTCCGGGATGCCGAGGCCGGTATCCGCGACCGTGAGCACCGCGCGGCCTCCCTCCGCCCGCAGGCGCACGGCGATCCCGCCCTGGAGCGTGAACTTGAAGGCGTTGGAGACGAGGTTGAGGACGATCTTCTCCCACATCTCCGGGTCGACGAAGGCCGGCTCGGCCGCGGGCGGCCCCGGCAGGGGCGGGCAGTCGACGTCGAGGGTGAGGCCGGCCTTGTCGGTGGCCGAGCGGAAGCTCGAGGCCAGCTCCGCCGTGAACCGGGCGAGGTCGAGGGGCTCGAAGGCGGCCTGGGCCCGGCCGGCCTCGAGGCGCGAGAAGTCGAGGAGGGCGTTGACCAGCTTGAGCAGCCGCAGGCCGTTGCGGTGGGCGAGCTCCACCAGGCGGCGGGTGTCGGGGTCGACCGTGGCGGGCGAGGATTCCAGCACCTCCGTCATCGGGCCGAGCATCAGGGTCAGCGGCGTGCGGAACTCGTGGCTGACGTTGGAGAAGAACACGGTCTTCTGCCGGTCGAGCTCGGCGAAGGCCTCGGCCCGGCGCCGCTCGGCCTCGTAGGCGTTGGCGTTGGCCAAGCCCGTGGCGATCTGGCCGACGAACAGCTCGACGAAGCCCCGGTACTCCTCGTCGAGGGGCCGGTAGGGGTTGAGGCCGGCGACGAACACCCCGGCGGGCCGGCTCTGGCCCTGCTGGGCGATCGGCAGCACCAGGACGTGGGTGGGGGGCCGGTCCCAGGGGCCGGCCGGCAGGTCGGAGAAGAGCGGTCCGAGGGCGGCCACCGGCACCAGCTCTTGGCCGGCGCGGTCGAGGAGGTCCATCGCCGCGGCTGCGGCCTCCCCTGCCCGCGCGGCGGCCGGATGCTCCGGCCCGATCCCCGCCCGGGCGAGCAGCGCCGGCTCGTCGCCGGCCAGGTAGGCGAGCGCCACCGGCAGGTCCCGGGTTCCCTCCCCGAGGCAGCCGGCCACGACGTCGCCGACCTCCGCCTCCGTGCGGATCGCCGCCATCCCGGAGCCGAGGTCGCGCAGGCAGCGCAGGCGCCGCTCGCCGATGACCCGCTCGGTCTCCTCCGAGACCACGCAGAGCATCCCGGTGACGGTGCCCGCATCGTCCGCGAGAGGGCTGTAGGAGAAGGTGTGGTAGGTCTCCTCGGCGAAGCCGCGCCGCTCGAGGAACAGCAGCAGCCCCTCGTCCCAGGTCGCATGGCCGGTGCTCAGCACCTGGGCGATGCGCGGGCCGATGTCGGGCCAGATCTCGGCCCAGACCACGTCCGAGCGCGAGCCGAGGGCCCAGGCCTCCTTCACGCCCAGGGTCGGCCGGTAGGCGTCGTTGCAGAAGAAGGTGAGCTCCGGCCCCCACGCCATCCACATGGCGAAGCGCGAGCCGAGCATGATCCGCACCGCCGTGGCGAGGGATTGCGGCCAGCCCGCGACCGGCCCGAGGGACGTCGCCGCCCAGTCGCGGGCGCGCAGGCGCGCGCCCATCTCGCCGCCGCCGGGAAAAAGGGTCTCTTTCGTGGGCAGCGGCTTACCGGGCATGGAAGGCGTCCAGCATGCCCTGGCGATGGCACGGGGACCGCGAACTGTCAAAAACCAGGCGAAGGGCGGAGTGACGCAACGGCCGCCGGCGCGAGCCAGGCGCAGGCGGCGTCAGGCGCCGTGCGCCGCTCGCCCGGTCAGGATCTCGCTGATCTCGGCCACGATCGCCTGCGGGGTGCCGCCGACGGAGACGACGAGGGGATTCTCGTCGGGCTCCGGCTCCTGCAGGGTGCGGAACTGGCTGTCGAGCAGGCTCGTCGGCATGAAGTGGCCGTGGCGGGCGGCCATGCGCCGGCCGATCAGCTCGCGGTCGCCCTTGAGGTAGACGAGGCGCACGTCCGGCCGGCCGCCGATCAGGACGTCGCGGTAGGCCCGCTTGAGGGCGGAGCAGGTCACGACCCCGTGCCGGCCCTCCGCCCGGACCCGGTCGATCCAGTCCGCGATGGCGGCGAGCCAGGGCCAGCGGTCCTCGTCGGAGAGCGGCGTTCCGGCCTGCATCTTCTCGACGTTGGCGGGCGGGTGGAAATCGTCGCCGTCCTCGAACTCCCAGCCGAGCCGGCCGGCGAGCAGGCTCGCCACCGTGGTCTTGCCGGAGCCCGACACGCCCATCACCACCACGACCGCCGGGGACACCGCATCCTCGCCCGTTGCCGCACCACTCATCGCCGCCAGTCCTCCCGCCTCGTCTTTCGGCCCGTGCGCCAGCTTGTCGGTCAGCCCGGCCGCCGCGTCCAGCTCTCCGCGTTCACCGCCCCCTCCGGCACCCGGCCGGCGAGGATGGCCCGGACCTGGGCGACGGTCTCGAGGGCCTGGGCGGCGATGGCCTGCGGGGTGAGGCCGCCGACATGCGGCGTCGCCACCACCTGCGGCAGGGCGGCGAGGCTCGCGCTCGGCATCTCGTCGGGCGCCCGGCCGACATCGAGGGCGGCGCCGGCGAGGCGCCCCTCCCGCAGGGCCGCCGCCACCGCGTCCTCGTCGACGAGGCTGCCGCGGGACAGGTTGAGGAGGAACGCGCCGGGCTTGCACCGTGCCAGGGCGGCGGCGTCGATGAGGTCGCGGGTCTCGGGGCTGGCGACCGCCAGGCAGACCACGTAGTCGGCCCGGGCGAGCAGCTCGGGCAGCCCGACCTGGACGAGGCCCGCCTCGGTCACGGCGGCGTGGGGGTCGCTCACCAGCACCTCCATGCCGAGCCCGGCGAGGATCGCGGCGAGGCGCCGGCCGATGACGCCGTAGCCGATGATCCCGGCGGTGCTGCCGGCGAGCTGGCGCCCCATGCGGATCTCGGGCGCGTCCCCGGCCCGGTAGGCCAGGACGGAGCGGGAGATGCCCCGGGACAGGTCGATCATCATCCCGAGGGCGAGCTCGCTCACCGCGGCGACGAAGCCGGGCCGGGCCCGGGTCACCAGCACGCCGGCGGCGCTCGCCGCCGCGACGTCGATGGTGCTGATGTCGACGGCGACGCGGAGCACCGCCCGCAGGGCCGGCAGGCGCCCGAACACGGCCGCCGGCACGGCGGTCGCCCGGTCGGCGACGATCAGGTCGACATCCGCGGCGGCCGCCACCAGGGCATC
The DNA here is from genome assembly GCF_001043975.1 of Methylobacterium variabile. Lineage (GTDB taxonomy): Bacteria > Pseudomonadota > Alphaproteobacteria > Rhizobiales > Beijerinckiaceae > Methylobacterium > Methylobacterium variabile. Next base: position 12,752 of record NZ_LABY01000097.1, on the reverse strand, counting down.
GGGCCCGAGGGGCGCCTCGCCCTCGTGCAGGCGGGTCTCGGCGGCCGCCGCGAGGGCGGCCAGGGCCTCGGGGCCGTAATACTGCTCCCGGGCCCGGGGAGTGTGCGTGAGGAGGATCTTCATCGCCGCAATGCCTCCGGGCCCGGGATCGCCGTCACATGTGCAGCGCGCGCTTCTCGACCGCCAGCGCCGCCTCCTTGACCGCCTCGGTCAGGGTCGGGTGGGCGTGGCAGGTGCGGGCGATGTCCTCCGAGGAGGCGCCGAACTCCATCGCCACCGCGACCTCCATGATGAGGTTGCCGGCGTCGGGCCCGACGATGTGGACGCCGAGCACCCGGTCGGTCGCGGCGTCGGCCAGCACCTTCACGAAGCCGTCGGTGGTGTGGTTGACCTTGGCGCGGCCGTTGGCGGTGAACGGGAACTTGCCGACGTTGTAGGCGATCCCGTCCTTCTTCAGCTCCTCCTCGGACTTGCCGACCGAGGCGACCTCCGGCGTGGTGTAGACTACGTTCGGGATCACGCCGTAGTTCACGTGACCGGCCTTGCCGGCCAGGATCTCCGCCACGGCGACGCCCTCGTCCTCGGCCTTGTGGGCGAGCATCGGGCCGGCGATCACGTCGCCGATGGCGTAGATGCCTGTGACGTTGGTGGCGTAGCGGTCGTCGGTCTGGATCCGGCCCTTGTTGTCGAGCTGGACGCCGACCGTCTCGAGGCCGAGGCCCGCGGTGTAGGGCACGCGGCCGATCGCGACGAGAACCACGTCGGCCTCGAGGGTCTCCGCCGCGCCGCCCGAGGCCGGCTCGACCGTGACCTTGGCGCCGTCACCGGTGCGCTCGACACCCGTGACCTTCTGCGACAGGCGGAACTGGATGCCTTGCTTCGAGAGGATGCGCTGGAACTGCTTGCCGACCTCGCCGTCCATGCCCGGCAGGATGCGGTCGAGGTACTCGACCACCGTCACCTCGGCGCCGAGCCGCCGCCAGACCGAGCCGAGCTCGAGGCCGATCACGCCGGCGCCGATGACGACGAGCTTGCCCGGGACCTTCGGCAGCTCGAGGGCGCCCGTGGAGGAGACCACCACCTCCTCGTCGATCGTGACGCCCGGCAGGTTGGCGACGTCCGAGCCCGTCGCGATCACGACGTTCTTGGCCTCGAGGATCTGGTTGCCGCCGTCCTCCGACAGCACCTCGACCCGTCCGGCGCCGGCCAGCCGCCCGGTGCCCTGGAACGTCTCGACGCCGTTCTTCTTGAGCAGGAACGCGACGCCCTTGGTGTTGCCGTCGACGCCCTCCTGCTTGAACGACATCATCTTCGCCAGGTCGAGCTTCGGCTCGCCGACGGTGATGCCGAGGACGGGCAAGTGCTTCGTCGCCTCCTCGAACGCCTCCGAGGCGTGCAGCAGGGCCTTCGAGGGGATGCAGCCAACGTTGAGGCAGGTGCCGCCATGGGTCGGGCGCTTCTCGACCACGGCGGTCTTCAGGCCGAGCTGAGCGGCGCGCAGGGCGCAGACGTAACCGCCGGGGCCGGTGCCGATGACGACGAGATCGTAGGAGGACATTCAGGACTCGCGAGGTTGGGAGCGGCGGGCGTCGAGGCCGCCGCCGCCGCGATTGGGTGATGGGGTGAGGGCGGCTAGCGGCCGCCCGAGATCGTCAGGGTCGCGCCGGTGGCGTAGGAGGCCTCGTCCGACAGGAGCCAGACCACCGCGGCCGCGACCTCGTCGGCGGTGCCGGCGCGCTTCATCGGCACCAGGGGGCCGAGCCGCTCCAGCCGGTCCGGCTGGCCGCCGCTGGCGTGGATCTCGGTCTCGATCAGGCCGGGCGCGACGCCGTTGACCCGGATCCCTTCGGCGGCGACCTCGCCGGCCAGCCCGGTGGTGAAGGTGTCGATGGCGCCCTTAGACGCCGCGTAGTCGACGTACTGGTTCGGCGCGCCGAGACGCGCGGCGACCGACGACAGGTTGACGATGACGCCGCCCTGCCCGCCGTGGCGGGTCGACATCCGCCGCACCGCCTCGCCGGCGCACAGGAACGAGCCGATGACGTTGGTGGTCATCATCCGGTTGAGCCGGGCGAAGGTCATCTCGTCGACCCGCGCGGCGTAATCGACGACGCCGGCATTGTTGATAAGGCCGCCGAGCCGACCGAGGCCGTCGGCCGCCTGGAACAGGGCCGGGATGTCGGCCTCGACCGCGACGTCGCTCTTCACCGCGAGCGCCGTGCCGCCGAAGCCCTCGATCTCCCGCACCAGGGCGTCGGCGGCGTCCTTGGCCGCGACGTAGGAGAAGCAGATCCGCCAGCCGGCCCGCGCCGCCCGCAAGGAAACGGCCCGACCGATGCCGCGGCTGCCGCCGGTGACCACCAGGACCTTGTCCATCATCGTCGTGCTCCCCGATGCGAGCGGCCCCTCCCCCGGGCGGGGGAGGGGCTGGTTGGTTGGCCTTAGAGGTCGAGCACGAGGCGCGCCGGGTCCTCCAGGGCCTCCTTGACCCGCACCAGGAAGGTCACGGCCTCCTTCCCGTCGACGATCCGGTGATCGTAGGACAGGGCCAGGTACATCATCGGCCGCGCCTCGATCTTGCCGCCGCGCACGACCGGGCGCTCCTCGATGCGGTGCATCCCGAGGATGCCCGATTGCGGCGCGTTGAGGATCGGGGTCGACATCAGCGAGCCGTAGATGCCGCCGTTGGTGATCGTGAAGGTGCCGCCCTGCATCTCCTCGATCGACAGCTTGCCGTCGCGGGCCTTGCGGCCGAAGCCGGTGATGGCCTTCTCGATCCCGGCGATCGACAGCTGGTCGGCGTCGCGCACCACCGGCACGACCAGGCCCTTGTCGGTGCCGACGGCGATGCCGACGTGGTAGTAGTTCTTGTAGACGATGTCCTGGCCGTCGATCTCGGCGTTGACCGCCGGCACGTCCTTCAGGGCGCCGATCACCGCCTTGGTGAAGAAGCCCATGAAGCCGAGCTTGGCGCCGTGCTTCTTCTCGAACACGTCCTTGTACTGCTGGCGCAGGCTCATCACCGCGCTCATGTCGACGTCGTTGAACGTCGTCAGCATGGCGGCGGTGTTCTGCGCGTCCTTCAGGCGCCGGGCGATGGTCTGGCGCAGCTTGGTCATGCGCACCCGCTCCTCGCGGGAGGCATCGTCCGGCGCCGACGGGGCGCGGGCGACCTGCGGCGCGGGAGCCGGGGCGGGCGCGGCCGAGCCGGCGGAGATCGCCGAGAGCATGTCGCCCTTGGTCACGCGGCCGTCCTTGCCGCTGCCCTTCAGGGACGACGGGTCGACGCCGGATTCCTGGGCGAGGCGCGCGACGGCCGGGCCGTTGTCGCCGGCCGAATGGCCCTTCGGGGCGGCGTCGCCGTGGCTGCCGTAGGAGGCGGAGGAGGACTTCGCGGGCGCCTCGGCGGCGGCCTTCGGGGCCTCAGCCTTGGGGGCCTCCGCCTTAGGAGCCGCGCCGTTGCCGGCGGCAGCGCCGCCCTCGACGATCGAGCCGAGGAGCGCGCCGGGCTCCACCGTCTCGCCGTCCTTGGCGACGATGTCGCCGAGCTGGCCCGAGGCCGGGGCGTTGACCTCGAGGGTGACCTTGTCGGTCTCGAGCTCGACCAGGGGCTCGTCGGCCTTCACGGTGTCGCCGGGCTTCTTGAACCAGCGGCCGATCGTGGCCTCGCTCACGGACTCGCCGAGCGTCGGGACGCGGATTTCGGTGGCCATGTCTTCCGTCGGGGTTGGGGCGGTGACTGTCGCCCGGAAAGGGATCAGGCGGCGCCCCTCATGGGGCGCCGGTGACGAGGGTTCAGACCGCCAGGGCCTCGTTGAGGAAGGCCTGGAGCTGGTCGAGGTGCTTCGACATTAGGCCGACGGCGGTCGAGGCCGAGGCCGGGCGGCCGACGTAGCGCGGGCGCTTGGAGACGGAGCCGGCCTGGTTGAGGACCCACTCCAGGTAGGGCTCGACGAAGGCCCACGAGCCCATGTTCTTGGGCTCCTCCTGGCACCACACCACCTCGGCGTTGCGGAAGCGCGAGATCTCGGCGGCGAGCGACTTCAGCGGGAACGGGTAGAGCTGCTCGACGCGCAGCAGGTACACGTCCGAGATGCCGCGCTTCTCGCGCTCCTCGTAGAGGTCGTAGTAGACCTTGCCCGAGCAGAGCACGACACGCCGGACCTTGTCGTCCTTGGCGAGCTTGATGCCGTCCTGGGTCTTCTCGGCGTCGTCCCACAGCACGCGGTGGAAGGTCGAGCCCTCGGCGATGTCGGCGAGCGACGAGACCGCCCGCTTGTGGCGCAGCAGCGACTTCGGGGTCATCAGCACCAGCGGCTTGCGGAAGTCCCGCTTCAGCTGGCGGCGCAGGATGTGGAAGTAGTTCGAGGGCGTCGTGCAGTTGGCGACCTGCATGTTGTCCTCGGCGCACATCTGCAGGTAGCGCTCGAGGCGGGCCGAGGAGTGCTCGGGACCCTGGCCCTCGTAGCCGTGCGGCAGCAGCATCACCAGGCCGGACATGCGCAGCCACTTGCGCTCGCCGGACGAGATGAACTGGTCGACGACCACCTGCGCGCCGTTGGCGAAGTCGCCGAACTGCGCCTCCCACAGCACAAGGGCGTTCGGCTCGGCGAGCGAGTAGCCGTACTCGAAGCCGAGCACCGCCTCCTCCGAGAGCATCGAGTTGATGACCTCGTAGCGGCTCTGGCCGTCCTTGATGTGGTTGAGGGGCGTGTAGCGCTCCTCGTTCTCCTGATCGATCACCACCGAGTGGCGCTGCGAGAAGGTGCCGCGCTCGACGTCCTGGCCCGACAGGCGGACCCGGTGCCCTTCGGTGAGGAGCGAGCCGAAGGCGAGCGCCTCGGCGGTGGCCCAGTCCAGGCCCTCGCCGGTCTCGATCGCCTTGGCGCGGTTGTCGAGGAAGCGCCGGATGGTGCGGTGCAGGTGGAAGTCCTGCGGCACCGTGGTGATGGCTTTCCCGATCTCCCGCAGGATGTCGGCGGCGACGCCGGTGCGGCCGCGGCGCGGGTCGTCCTCGTCCTCGCGCACCGCCTTCAGGCCCGACCAGCGGCCGTCGAGCCAGTCGGCCTTGTTGGCCTTGTAGGACGTGGCGATGTCGAACTCGCTGTCGAGGGTCGCCCGGAACTCGGCCTTGCGGTCCTCGAGCTCCTTCTGGCTCACCACGCCGCCCTCGATCAGCTTCTGGCCGTAGGTCTCGAGGGTCGAGGGGTGCTTGCGGATGATCTGGTACATCTTCGGCTGCGTGAACGCGGGCTCGTCGCCCTCGTTGTGGCCGAAGCGGCGGTAGCAGAGCATGTCGATCACCACCGGCTTGTGGAACTTCTGCCGGTACTCCGTGGCGATCTTGGCCGCGAAGGTGACGGCCTCGGGGTCGTCGCCGTTGCAGTGGAAGATCGGCGCCTCGACCATCTTCGCCACGTCGGACGGGTAGGGCGAGGAGCGCGAGAAGCGCGGGTCGGTGGTGAAGCCGATCTGGTTGTTGATGATGAAGTGGATCGAGCCGCCGGTGCGGTGGCCCTTCAGGCCCGACAGGCCGAGGCACTCCGCCACCACGCCCTGGCCAGCGAAGGCGGCGTCGCCGTGGATCAGGAGCGGCAGCACGTTGGTGCGCTGCTCGTCGGCGGTCTGGTCCTGCTTCGCCCGCACCTTGCCGAGCACCACCGGATCGACGATCTCGAGGTGCGACGGGTTGGCGGTGAGCGACAGGTGGACGGTGTTGCCGTCGAAGACCCGGTCGCTCGAGGCGCCGAGGTGGTACTTCACGTCGCCCGAGCCCTCGACCTCCGCCGGCGAGGCCGAGCCGCCCTTGAACTCGTGGAAGATCGCCCGGAACGGCTTCGACATCACGTTGGCGAGCACGTTGAGGCGGCCGCGATGGGCCATGCCCAGCACGATGTCGGTGACGCCGAGCGCGCCGCCGCGCTTGATGATCTGCTCGAGCGCCGGGACCATCGCCTCCGAGCCGTCGAGGCCGAAGCGCTTGGTGCCGGTGTACTTGAGGTCGAGGAACTTCTCGAAGCCCTCGGCCTCGATTAGCTTGTTGAGGATCGCCCGCCGGCCCTGCTCGGTGAACGAGATCTCCTTGTCCTTGCCCTCGATGCGCTCCTGGATCCAGGCCTTCTCCTCAGGATCGGAGATGTGCATGAACTCCACGCCGAGGGTCTGGCAGTAGGTCCGCTCCAGGATCGCGACGATCTCCCGGATGGTGCCGAACTCGAGGCCGAGCACGTTGTCGAGGAAGATCGGGCGGTCCCAGTCGGACTCGGCGAAGCCGTAATGCTGCGGGTGCAGCTCCTCGTGGTCGCTGCGGGGCTGCAGGCCGAGGGGATCGAGCTTGGCGTGCAGGTGGCCGCGCATGCGGTAGGCGCGGATCAGCATGATCGCGCGGACCGAGTCCTTGGTGGCCTGCTGCACGTCGGCCTGGGCGACGGGCTGGCCCTTGGCCTCCTGCTTGGCCTTGATCTTCTCGCCGACCGCCTTCTCGAGGGTCGCCCAGTTGCCGTCGAGCGCCGAGACGATCTCGCCGTTGGCGGCGATCGGCCAGTTGGGCTTGGCCCAGGACGCGCCCTCCGCGTTCTTGACCACGATCGCGCTCTCCTCCTTCAGGCTGGAGAAGAAGCTGCGCCACTCGGGGTCCACCGCGTTGGGGTCCCGGGTGTAGGTCGCGTAGAGCTCCTCGATGTAGTCGGCGTTGCCTCCGTAGAGGAACGAGGTTCCGAGGAGGGCGTCGTTCGCGTCCTGGCGTGCCATGGCGATCTGTCTATCCGCGCTGGTCGATCGGTGCGCCGGCTTCTCGGCCCGGGTTGGGGCGGGAGGATGGCGGTCGCTCGACGGTGGGGGCGCCCGTCCGGGCGCGAGGATGTGTTACGAACTCAAGAGAATTGACGAAGGCTTGCGATGTGGGTGCGGGACTCGCGTCCCGCACGCCACGCCTGCCATGCGCGAGGCGAAGGGCATCGGGCCAGTGGGGCCGCTCAGCCCTTCAGGACCTCGACCAGGGTCTTGCCGAGGCGGGCCGGCGACGGCGAGACGCGGATGCCCGCCTCCTCCATCGCGGCGATCTTGTCCTCAGCACCGCCCTTGCCGCCCGAGATGATCGCGCCGGCGTGGCCCATGCGGCGGCCGGGGGGCGCCGTGCGGCCGGCGATGAACCCGACCATCGGCTTCTTGCGGCCGCGCTTGGCCTCGTCCTTGATGAACTGCGCCGCCTCTTCCTCGGCCGAGCCGCCGATCTCGCCGATCATCACGATCGACTCGGTCTTGTCGTCACCTAAGAACATCTCGAGCATGGCGATGAACTCGGTGCCCTTGACCGGGTCGCCGCCGATGCCGACCGCGGTGGTCTGGCCCAGGCCCTCGTTCGTGGTCTGGAACACCGCCTCGTAGGTCAGGGTGCCGGAGCGCGACACGATGCCGACCGAGCCCGGGCGGAAGATGTTGGCCGGCATGATGCCGATCTTCGACTCGCCGGCGGTGACGATGCCGGGGCAGTTCGGGCCGATGAGGCGCGACTTCGAGCCCTCGAGGGAGCGCTTCACCCGCACCATGTCGAGGACGGGAATCCCTTCCGTGATGCAGACGATCAGCGGGATCTCGGCGTCGATCGCCTCGCAGATCGCGTCGGCGGCGCCCGGCGGCGGCACGTAGACCACCGAGGCGTCGGCGCCAGTGGCGGCCCGCGCCTCCTTCACGGTGTCGAACACCGGCAGGCCGAGATGGGTCGCGCCGCCCTTCCCCGGCGAGGTGCCGCCGACCATCTTGGTGCCGTAGGCGATGGCCTGCTCGGAGTGGAAGGTCCCGTTCTTGCCGGTGAAGCCCTGGCAGATGACCTTGGTGTTCTTGTCGATGAGGATGGACACGTGCGATCTCCGGAGATCTGCATTCGGGAATGGGCGGTGCGGCTCAGGCGGACCGAGCCTCTGGGGATGCACCGCACCTGAGAAACCTGCGCCGAGGGAGAGCCCGGCCAGGCCGGGCTCCGCTCGCGAGAAGGGCACCCTCGAGAGGCGCCCTGCCCTCCTCAGCCCTTGCGCACCGCCGCGACGATCTTCTGGGCGGCGTCGTCGAGGTCGTCGGCCGGGATCACGTTGAGGCCCGACGAGCGGATGATCTCCTTGCCCTTCTCGACGTTGGTGCCCTCGAGGCGCACCACCAGCGGGACCTGCAGGCCCACCGCCTTGACGGCCGCGATCACCCCGTTGGCGATCACGTCGCACTTCATGATGCCGCCGAAGATGTTGACGAGGATGCCCTTCACGTTCGGGTCGGCGGTGATGATCTTGAAGGCCGCGGTGACCTTCTCCTCCGAGGCGCCGCCGCCGACGTCGAGGAAGTTCGCCGGCTCCTCGCCGTAGAGCTTGATGATGTCGAGCGTCGCCATGGCGAGGCCGGCGCCGTTCACCATGCAGCCGATGGTGCCGTCGAGCGCGATGTAGGCCAGGTCGTATTTCGAGGCCTCGATCTCCTTCTCGTCCTCCTCGGTGATGTCGCGCAGCTGCACGATCTCCGGGTGGCGGTAGAGGCTGTTCGAGTCGAACGAGATCTTGGCGTCCAGGCACTTCAGGTGCCCGTCCTCGGTGACGATGAGCGGGTTGATCTCCAGCATGCTCATGTCCTTGGCGGTGAACGCCCGGTAGAGCTTGGTGGTGAGGTCCTCCGCCTCCTTGGCGAGCGGGCCGGTGAGGCCGAGCGCCTTGGCGACCGCGCGGCCGTGGTGCGGCATCACGCCGGTGGCCGGGTCGACCGAGAAGGTGATGATCTTCTCAGGGGTGTCGTGGGCGACCTGCTCGATGTCCATGCCGCCCTCGGTCGAGACCACGAAGGCGACCTTGCCGGTCTCGCGGTCGACGAGCATCGACAGGTAGAACTCGGTCTCGATGTCCGAGCCGTCCTCGATGTAGAGGCGGTTGACCTGCTTGCCGGCCTCGCCGGTCTGCACCGTCACGAGGGTGCGGCCGAGCATCTGCTCGGAGAAGGTCTTGACCTCCTCGACCGAATTGGCGAGGCGCACGCCGCCCTTCTCGCCGGCCTCGGCCTCCTTGAACTTGCCCTTGCCGCGCCCGCCGGCGTGGATCTGGGACTTCACGACCCAGAGCGGACCGCCGAGCTCGTTGGCGGCCGCCTCGGCCTCGGAGGCCTTGAAGATGGCGCGGCCGTTCGAGACCGGCAGGCCGAACTCCTTGAGGACGGCCTTGGCTTGATACTCGTGGATGTTCATGGGGCGAAAAGCTTTCTTCTATCGGGCCGGGCGAGCGTGCGAAGGCGGCGCGGGGAGAGCCCCGCGCCGCCGGTCAGGCCCTACGCCAGCGCGCCGTTGATGCCCTTGCAGGCCTCGACCAGGCCCTTCACGGAATTGACCGACTTCTCGAACATCGCCTTCTCGTCGGCCGAGAACTCGACCTCGACGATGCGCTCGACGCCGTTCTCGCCGATCACGATCGGCACGCCGATGAACAGGCCGTCGACGCCGTACTGGCCGGTGAGGTGGGCCGCGCAGGGCAGGACCCGCTTCTTGTCCTTGAGGTAGCTCTCCGCCATCGCGATGGCCGAGGCCGCCGGCGCGTAGAAGGCCGAGCCGGTCTTGAGCAGGTTGACGATCTCGCCGCCGCCTTTACGGGTCCGCTCGACCATCGCGTCGAGCTTCTCCTGGGTGGTCCAGCCCATCTTGACGAGGTCGGGCAGCGGCACGCCGGCCACCGTCGAGTAGCGCACCAGCGGCACCATGTCGTCGCCGTGGCCGCCGAGCACGAAGGCGGTGACGTCCTCGACCGAGACCTGGAACTCCTCGGCCAGGAAGTGGCGGAAGCGGGCCGAGTCGAGCACGCCGGCCATGCCGACGATCTTCTTCGGGTCGAGGCCCGAGAACTTCTGCAGCGCCCACACCATCGCGTCGAGCGGGTTGGTGATGCAGATCACGAAGGCGTTCGGGGCATGGGTCTTGATGCCGTTGCCGACCGCCTCCATCACCTTCAGGTTGATGCCGATCAGGTCGTCGCGGCTCATGCCGGGCTTGCGCGGCACGCCGGCGGTGACGATCACCACGTCGGCCCCTGCGATCGCGCTGTAGTCGCTGGCGCCGCTGTACTTGGCGTCGAAGCCGTCGACCGGAGCGGATTCGGCGATGTCGAGGCCCTTGCCCTGCGGCACGCCGTCGGCGATGTCGAACAGCACGACGTCGCCCAGCTCCTTGAGGCCGGCGAGGTGCGCGAGCGTGCCGCCGATCTGTCCAGCGCCGATGAGCGCGATCTTCTTGCGTGCCATGTGAGAACCGATCCTTCGCGGTGTGGTGGAACCGTCGGGGGCCGGGGTCCGCTCGCGAGGAGCCCGCGCCGGCGGGTGCCTCTTTGGCGAAAAAAGCCCGTGCCGACAACCCGAGGGCCCGGCGCGGGACGCGCGGGGGCCGTCACGGCCGCGCTCACGGCGCGTCAGCCGATCGTTTTTCCCGTTGATTTACAGCATTTTACAGAGTTACCGCGCCGAGCGTTACAATTCCGACAGTTTGTCAGTAGCGCTACAGGGTGCCGATGCGCAGGATCCGCAGCATCGCCCGGATGATCGCGCCGAGGCGGGCCTCGATCAGGTCGCGGGGCACCTCGGCATCGAGCTGGATCGAGACCGGGTGCAGGAAGCGGTGGCTGGTGTCGAAGATGAAGGCGAGGCCGCGCTCGCGGTCGCGCAGGGAGAAGGTGCCGGCGTTCGTCCCCTCCTCGATCACCCGCTCGACCAGCTGGCGCAGGCGGCCGCGGTGGCGCCGGGCGATCGGCCGGGACTCGACGGTGGCGTCGCGGTGGACCGCGAACAGGTGGGGATCGCGCGCCAGAACCTCGCGCTGCATCGAGGCGAGCGCCAGGAGCAGGCGCTCGAGCTTGTCGTCGGCGGGGTCCGGCGCGTCAGCGATGGCGCCGAGCTCGGCCTCGACCTCCCGCAGCCAGCGCCCGGCGACGGCGTCGACCAGCGCCGTCTTCGACGGGAAGTAGCGGTAGACGTTGGCATGGGTCATGCCCGCCTCGGCCGCGACCCCGACCACGGTGACCTGCCGGTGGCCGAGCCGGCGCAGGTGATCGGCCGCGATCGCGAGCAGGCGGGCATCCGCCGAGGGCGGCACCGGCCGGGCGCGCGTCCCCGGCCCGGCCGGCAGCGGCCCCTCCACCGGGGACGGCTCGTCGCGGGACTGGGCGCCGGGGCGGCTGCGGGGCATGGAACTCGAGAACGGATCGGAGCGCGGCGGTCTCGCGAGGGTAGCGGCGGGCCGCCGGTGGGAGAAGCCCCGCGCGGATGCCGCGGAGCCGCGGGAGCTAGACTCTGTAGCGTCGGTGCAGGCTGGACACCACGTCGTCGGCCAGGCCGAGGCGCTCGGCGAGGTAAGCGAGGTAGAGCTGGTTGACCCGGCGGCGCTGGTCGACGGCGAGCAGCGAGGCGACGTAGGCGTAGGCGCCGAGATCGGCGTCCTGGATCGCGTCGAGGAGGTCGCCCAGCGCCAGCGGCGCGGCGAGCGCCTTGTCGAGGCGCTGGCGCTCGGCCTCCGCGGCGCTGATCCGGGTCAGCGCGTCCCGGACCGGGGCCGGGTCCTGCCGGCGCCCCTGCGCCAGGAAGGCCGCCGCCATCGCCTGGATGACGAGGTCGCGCTGCGCCGGCTCCAGCACGCGCAGGTTCAGGGTGAGCGGCACCAGGGTCTGGTGGCGGTTCTGCAGGAAGGCGTGCAGCACCTTCTGGCTTAAGCACTCGGTCACCACCGCGTCGGCGCGCCCGGCCCGCCGGTCGCGCCGCGAGGTCCGGGCCGGGGCGACCGCGTCCTCGGCCTCCTCGGCCGGGTCGACGCGCCCGAAGGCGCGGGTGAGAAAGGCGAAGCTCACGCGGCGGTGCTCGTTCTGGCGTCTCGGGGCAGACGGTCCCGCACCAACGTGCGATGGGCCGGCAGGCTCCGTCGGATCAGCCGCCGGCGATCGGGCGCAGGACTGGCACGTCGAAGTAAACCCGGTCGAGGTCGATCGCGAAATCCACGGCCTCGAGCCGCAGAACGTGGTCCGGAGCCGTGAGCACGTCGCAGACCCGGCCCTACCTCGACGATCACGAGGGGATCGGTGACGAAGGTCCTGTTCTGCCGCGGCCCGCAGCGCACGACGATGTCGGGCTTGGGCTTGTCGCGACCGCGCCCATTGTCGTCCCGCTGCACCCGCATGCCGCCCTGATAGCTGCGGCAGCCGGCCTCATCCATCGCGAGCTTCAGCGGCGCACCGATATTGCCGGCGATCTGCTCGTGGTTCTCGGTCGGGTTCGTCATCATGACGATGTCGCCGTCGACGAGTTCCCAGTCGCGCTCGTCGCGCTGGGCGTCGACGAAGCGGTCGAACTCGGCGACCGTGAGCCGGCCGGGCCCGTGGGCGGGACCCGTCATGACGCGCTCTCCTGTGGGGGCGCTTCCGGGCAGCTCCCGAGCCTAACCGGCACGGCAGAGGGCGGGAAGGCGTCGGCCGCGCAAACTCTTCCTGACGATGCCCTGGGCAGGGCCGCCCGCCACCCAATCTAGGGAGGCCCGGCACCCCGCATCAGGATCACCCTCCCGGCATGACACGCCCCTGCCCCCTCGCCCGGAGGGCCAGCGCATGACCTTCGACCAGGCCCTCGCCTTCGGCCTCATCGGGGTCACCGTCCTGCTCTTCATCTGGGGCCGGCTGCCCTACGACCTCGTGGCGCTGCTCTCGCTCGTCGCCGCGGTGGCGCTCGGGCTGGTGCCGCCGTCGAAGGCCTTCGAC
>NZ_LABY01000096.1 GCF_001043975.1 Methylobacterium variabile | reverse complement strand
GCGGGGCAGTCTCGTCGCGCGGCATGCGGGTCCTTGGCTCGGAGAGGGACGGGGAGGTCGCGAAGGCGGCCGGACCCTGTCGAAATCCGCCCCGTGGGTCAAGACGGACGGGGCGCGGGCGGGCCCCGCGCCTCCAGGGGGAGGGAGGACCGGCCGCCGGGTTAACCCCTTCTCAAGGGGGCCGGATCTACAAGCTGAGGACAGAGGCGCCACCCGGCGCCTCCCCCGATGATCCAGGCGGGATACGTCGCGCACGGGGATGCGCCGCACCCGCGAACGGAGCCGTAAGCCATGGCCCTTGACCTCGGCATGCCGATCCTCGTGGTAGACGACTACCAGACGATGGTCCGCATCATCCGCAACCTGCTGAAGCAGCTCGGCTTCGAGGATGTCGACGACGCGTCCGACGGCACCGGCGCCCTGGCGAAGCTGAAGCAGAAGAAGTACGGCCTCGTGATCTCCGACTGGAACATGGAGCCGATGACCGGTTACGAGCTTCTGCGCCACGTCCGGGCCGACGACGCCCTGCGCACCACGCCGTTCATCATGGTCACCGCCGAGTCGAAGACCGAGAACGTCATCGCGGCCAAGAAGGCCGGCGTGAACAACTACATCGTCAAGCCCTTCAACGCCCAGACGCTGAAGACGAAGATCGAGGCGGTCTGCGGCGCCTGATGCCGGCGAGCGTCGGCCTTGATCCAGGCCGACGCGCCGGGCGCGAGACCGTGCGGCGTGGCCGGAGGCCGGCCGCACCGCCCGCGCGGGATCATCATGCCCCCGCGCCGGTCCGGGACAATCAATCCGTGGGGAGCAATCAGGTGCTCAGGCAGATGGCGGCAGGACCACGGTCCGCACTCTCCCGGCTGCTCGGAGGCAATACGCCCATGGCTCGCACGAGCAACGCCCAACCGGCGAGTCCAGCGATCCCGGTGAACGAGCTGCTCGAGATCGCCGATTACATCACCAAGCTGAAGCGGGGCATCGCCGGCCTGCGGGCACAGGAGCTGACCCGCGACCGCATCCCGATGGCGCATGACGAGCTCGGCAGCGTCGTCGCGGCCACTGCGAGCGCCACCAACCGCATCATGGAGGCGGCCGAGGCGATGCTCGCCGTCGAGGCCAAGACCCTCGACGAGTACCGCACCAAGGTCGAGGCCCATATCGGCGACATCTTCGAGGCCTGCACCTTCCAGGACATCACGGGCCAGCGCATCTCCAAGGTCGTGGAGGCCCTGGGCCAGCTCGAGAAGCGCCTGTCGCAGTTCTCCACCGTGGTGAACGTCCGCGACGGCGAGGCCGAGCACGACCCGGAGGAGGCCCGCCGCAAGGCCCGGGCGGAAAAGCTGATGCTCAACGGCCCGCAGCTCAAGGGCCCGGAGACGCCGCAGGACGCGATCGACGCCCTGTTCTCCTGAGCGACGCGCGACCGACGAATCGGACCGGGGTGCGACCGCCGCGCCCCGGCCTTCGCGCGCGCGCTACCAGCGCAGCAGGTCGATCACCCCGTCGGGGTGGACCGCCTGCGCCTCGAGCCAGTGGGCGATGTCGCCGAGGGGCGCGCCCGCCGCGACGCCGAGTTCCTCGGCGTGGATGCCCCGCGCCACCAGGAGCGCGGCGATGCCGAAGGCCCGCGCCCCGGCGACGTCGGTGCGGATGGCGTCGCCGATCGCCAGCACCCGGTCGCGGGGGAGGGGGCCCGCGCCGTCGAGCCCCTCCGCCGCCGCCAGCGCCGCCTCGTAGACCGGGATGTGCGGCTTGCCGGCATAGACCACGCTCCCGCCGAGCTCCTCATAGAGCGCCGCCACGGCGCCCGCGCAGGGGATCAGCCGCTCGCCGCGCTCCACCACGAGGTCGGGATTGGCGCAGATCAGCGTCACGCCCCGGGCCGCCCAGGGCGCGAGCCGGGCCCGGTAATCCTCCGCCGTCTCGGCCTCGTCGTCGAGGAGCCCGGTGACGACCACGTGGGCGGCGTCCTCCGGCCCACCACGCTCAAGGTCGAGGCCGTCGAAGACCGGCAGGTCGCGGTCCGGCCCGAGATGGTGCATCGGCGCCCCCGCACGCTCCGCCAGCAGCCGGCGGGTCAGGTCGCCCGAGGTCACGATGGCGTCGTAGGCGCTGCGCGGGACACCGAATCCGTCGAGCTGCGCCTGCACGGCGCTGCCGGGCCGGGGCGCGTTCGAGACCAGCACCACCCGGCGCGGTCGCTCGCCCGGCAGGGCGCGGAAGCGCGTCAGCGCCTCGCCGGCGGCCCGGTGGGCGTGGACGCCGTCGTGCAGCACGCCCCACACGTCGCACAGGATCAGGTCGAAGCCGGGCGCGATGCCGGCGATCCCGTCCAGGATCGCGACCTCGCCCGGATGCGCCGCGCGGAACGTTTCGGCCATGCTCGCCCCCACCCTTGCTGCATCGCAGCACAAAGCCCCGCCGGACTTATCGCCCGCGGAGCGCGAAGGCAATGACCTTGTGAAATCGTTTACATTGACTCTTCCGCACGGCGAGACCGCTCGGCCCTGGGAGGGGCTCAGCAGGCTTCGCAAAAGTGGTCACTGGTTTGCGACAAAACCCGCGACACATCAAAACCCAAGCGGATGAAGCGTCGGCCTGACCACAGTCCACGACACTGGGCGGCAGCCGGGCTGGAAAGGCGAGACGCTCCTCGTCAGGCTCTTCCCCTTTCCCGGACGACTGGAGCGAAGCGGAAGGAGATCCGGGATCCAGGGGAGACGTGCCGCGAAGTGGCTCTGCCTGTGCAACGTTGCAGGCAGGCGGACGCTCCGCGATTTTCCGTGCTGGATCCCGGATCTCCTTCCGCTGACGCTTCAGTCGTGCAGGCCCGTTCCGGGCCCGGAAAGGGGTGGCACGTCACTCGCTCGCAACCGGGCCTTGATCCGCTGCCACACTCGACGCCGGCGGCCCTGCCCGACGGCCTGGCGTCGGTACCAGGCCACCTGCTCTTCCCTGAATTAAGATGCAAATGGAAAATGCCAAATATATTGAATTTGAAAAATGATAGAATGGTGAAATTATTTACTTCTGCAAAAGAATAAAGATTTTCTGGTGCGGACGGCGGGACTCGAACCCGCACGACCAGAGGTCGCAAGATTTTAAGTCTCGTGCGTCTACCGATTCCGCCACGTCCGCGCGGGCGCTGCCCTGCCGGTCCGGGTTAGCCGGGGCAGGAGCGCAGATCAAGGGGCGTCACGCCGGCCCGAGCGGCCGCCAGCCGTAGAGCCAGGCGTAGCGCTCGGTCATCTGCACCGGCCCCAGCCGGCCCATCACCGCGTCGCGGGCGGCGGAGACCAGGGTGCCGGCGTGGTAGATGCGGCCGTTGCGGCGGGCATGGGCCTGGATGGTCCGCACCCGCTCGGCCCGGGCCTTGGCGTAGCGGGCGAGCGCCGCCGGTACCGGCTGGCCGGGGACGAGGCAGGCGGCGAGCACCACGGCGTCCTCGATCGCGAGCGCGGCGCCCTGCGCCAGGAACGGCAGCACCGGGTGGGCGGCGTCGCCGAGGAGCGCGATCCGGCCGCGGGCCATCGGGCGCGCCGCCGGCCGGTCGACCAGGGACCAGACGAGCCAGGATTCGGGCCGGGCGAGCAGGCCCGCCAGCGGCGGGGCGGCGTCGGCGAAGGCGGCGCGCAGGCGGGCGGGCTCGCCGCGGGCGCCCCAATCCTCGTTGCCGCCCGCGTCCGGCACCACGGCCACGAGGTTGAGGCGGCGCCCGCCGTTGATGGGATAGTGCACCACGTGCCGGCCGGGGCCGAGCCACAGGCCGGTCTCGTCGGCGAGGAAGTCGGGCGGCACGGCCTCGCGGGGCAGGGTGGCGCGCCAGGCGGCCTCGCCGCGGGGGCGCAGGGGGCGCCGGTCGAGGCCGGACCGTAAGGAGGAGCGCACGCCGTCGGCCGCCACCACGAGGTCGGCGGCGAGGGTCTCGCTGCGGCCCCCGTCGCTGGCGAGCGTCAGGGTGGCGCCCGCGGCATCCTCCCGCACGCCGGTCACGGCGCGCCCGACGAGCAGGCGGATCCCCGGCCGGCCGCGGGCGGCGTCGAGCAGGATGGTCTGGAGGTCGGCCCGGTGGACCACCCAGTAGGGCGCGCCGAAGCGCTCGCGCATCGCCTCGCCGAGCGCGATCTCGCCGATGTCCCGCCCGCTGGCGAGGCCGCGGATCCGCACCCGGGCCGGCTCGCCGGCGACGCGGCGCAGGGGCAGCCCGAGGCCGAGATCGCTCAGGATCCGGCTGGCATTGGGCGAGAGCTGGAGCCCGGCGCCGACCTCGCTGAAGGCGGTGCGCCGCTCGACGAGCGTGACGTCGTGCCCGCGGGCGCCGAGCGCCAGCGCCGCCGTGAGGCCGCCGATGCCGGCGCCGACGATCGCGACGCGCAGGCCCGGACGGTCCGGGACGGGGCGGTTCACCGACGAAGCGTTACTCGGCAGCAAGGCGGGCGCGGTCGTCCCAGACGCTCGAGGCCGGCTCCGCCGTGCCGGCCTTCAGGCCCGGGCCGTAGCGGTAGAGGGTCGAGCAGTACTGGCAGATGATCTCGTCGTCGGCGCCCATGTCGAGGAAGACGTGGGGATGGTCGAAGGGCGGCAGCGCGCCGATGCACATGAACTCCTTCGAGCCGACCTGGATGACCGGAACGCCGTCCTGGTTGTGGAAGTGCGGGACCGCCTTGTCTGCCATCGCGTCCGAGTTCCTGCCTGTGGGGGCGCGGCCCCCAATGCCTGGGTCTTGTCCGGAGTTCTCCTAGCCCCTCGGGGCGGCCGCGCCTAGGGGCAGCGGGGCCCGGCAGGCCCCCGCCGCCGTTTGGTCACGGTCTTGCGACATCGGGGCGCCTCGTCCCAAGGCCTCATCCGGAGGCTCAGCGACAGCGAGAGGATCGCCCGTGACCCGTTTCCTGCCGAGGCTCGCCCTCATGGCCGCGCTCAGCGGCGCCTCCCTCCTCGGCGCCGCCCCCGCGGCCCAGGCCCAGAGCCGGACGGTGGTCGGCGCCGGCGCCGGCGCGGTGGCGGGCGCCCTGGTGGCCGGTCCGGTCGGCGCGGTGGTGGGGGGCGTCGTCGGCGCCGCCTGGGGCGAATCGGCGAGGCGCCCGCGCCGGGCCGCCCGCCGGGTGCGGCGCCACCACGCGCTGCGTGCCGCTCCGCCCCGGCCCGTCGCAGCCCGGCTCGCCCAGCGAGCCCCGGCTGCGGAGCCGGCGCGGGCGCGGGCCTGGGTCAACCCGCGCTGAGCTGCGCGGCTCAGCGCCCTCGTCCTTCGTCGGAGGCCTCGGGCATCGGAGTCCTTGGCTTCGGGGCCGGAAGCGCCTACATCGTGAAGCATCCAGACCAGCGCCAGCAGCAGTTCCCGGGCCCCCGATGAGTCGTGACGAGCAGAGTGCGGTCAAGGAAGGCCGCCGGCAGGAGCCGCCGATCCATGGCCCCGAAGCCTTCGAGGGGATGCGCAAGGCCGGCCGGCTGACCGCCGAGGCCCTCGACCTGCTGATGGAGGCGGTGGCGCCCGGCGTCACCACCGAGGCGCTCGATCGCCTCGCCTACACCTTCGCGATGGATCACGGCGCCTACCCGGCCTCGCTGCACTACCGCGGCTACCCGAAATCGATCTGCACCTCGATCAACCACGTCGTCTGCCACGGCATCCCGAACGACAAGCCCCTGCGCGAGGGCGACATCGTCAACCTCGACATCTGCCTGATCGTCGACGGCTGGCACGGCGATTCGAGCCGCATGGCCTATGTGGGCGAGGTGCCCCGCAAGGCGGCGCGCCTGTGCGACATCACCCACGAGGCGATGATGCGCGGGATCGCGGCGATCAAGCCCGGCGGCACCACCAACGACATCGGGGCGGCGATCCAGGCCTTCGCCGAGGGCGAGCGCTGCTCGGTGGTGCGCGACTTCTGCGGACACGGCCTCGGCCGGACCTACCACGACGCGCCGACCGTGCTGCACTACGTCGAGCCGAGCTACAGCGTCGTGCTGCGCCCGGGCCAGTTCTTCACCGTCGAGCCGATGATCAATCTCGGCCGCCCGGCCGTGAAGGTGCTGGCCGACGGCTGGACCGCCGTGACCCGCGACCGCTCCCTCTCGGCCCAGTTCGAGCACACCGTGGCGGTGACCGAGACCGGCGTCGAGATCTTCACGCTCTCGCCCAAGGGGCTGGACAAGCCGCGCGACACCGCCGCCTGAGCCCGCGCCTCTCGCCATGGCCCGCCCGCCCCGCAGCACCCCCGGTTTCGCGGAGGCCGGCGGACCCGAGCCCGTCGCCAGGGGGGCCGGCATCAAGCCGGAGGAGCCGCACTACCACGGCCACCGCGACCGCCTGCGCGCCCGCTTCGCGCAAGGCGACACGCTGCCGGACTACGAGTTCCTCGAACTGGTGCTCTTCCGCTCGATCCCGCGGCGCGACGTCAAGCCGATCGCCAAGGCGCTGATCGCGCGCTTCGGCAGCTTCGCCGAGGTCATCAGCGCACCCGCCGAGCGGCTGCTCGAGGTCGACGGCATCGGGCCTTCGGTCATCGCGGACCTCAAGATCATGGAGGCGGCCGGGCGCCGCCTCGCCCGCGGGGCGGTGGCCGAGCGCACCCTGCTCTCGTCCTGGGCCGCGGTGATCGACTACTGCCGGGCCGCGATGGCGTTCGCGCCGCGGGAGGAGTTCCGGCTGCTCTTCCTCGACAAGCGCATAGCCAACACTAAGTAACTGACATTATTGGTCTTTCGCTTCGCACGGCCGACGATTGTTACACGGTGATGTGACGCGGTATCGCAGGCCTGCTGGTGCCCTGGATCGGATCGCTGGCGGCAGGGGAGGGACGGCGTCGGGCGGGGCTACGGGAGAGGCTTCGGGCTCAAGGCGATGGCGGCCGAGATTGCGAAGATTGAGGCCCCTGAGGCGGTGCGGGTTCTGAGGTGGTCTGAGGCGCAATCACGCTTGACCTTACATGATGTTTCTGTTTTGTTCTATAAACTCTGCAGCGCTACGCCATGAGGATGCCATGCCCGACTCGAATGGTATTATGACGCCAGACGAACTAAAAATAGCAGCCGCATGGTTGGACCAAAAAGTCGTAAACCCTCAATTTTGCACCTCTTGTAATCAACCAGCTAGGAAGCTTGACACACAGATTCATTTGATGGGAAAGGTGACAGGACGGCCGCCTAACGTTGTGACAAATCCAGGCGTTGGGCTAGCGGTATTCACAATGGAATGCTCTAATTGCGGCTCTAGCGCCTTCTACAATGCCGTGAAAGCAGGCATCCTCGGCTAAAGGGGATTTGATTTTACTAAGGGGTAAGCCAGACAGATGCGGCGGGGAGCCTGCCCTCAAGCCAGCTCCCCGCTACCCTCACGCCTCAACCACTACCTCGCCGGAAGGACCCCTCCGAGGTCACCCCGGTCGCCTTTCCCAGCCTCTCCAGCGCCTCAGCGCCGGTCTGGCGGTTCGTCTTCGGGATCTCCTTCGCCATCGAAGCGGCCCGACCCTGAGCCTCCCTCATGGCCACCGCCTGGCGCACGTTCGGGTCCCGCATGAGGAGCTTCATGCGGTATGCTAGGGGCGGAGAACAGACCCAGCGACCTACTCTCCGGTCCTCAGGGCTACCTTCGCCTCAGTATGGCGACTTCGTTCCAACCGCGCCCGTATAGGGGTTCACGTTTCCGCGGGTCGAGTAGTTATCCAGCTTCGTGCTGTTCGGGTTGGTCGCATGGTGCGGCGCCACGTAAGTCCCGTGCGAGTTCGTATAGCCCGAGACAGAGTGGCTGTGTGAGCTGGACCCAGACCCATAGCCGCCATGACCACCACCGCCACGAGCCTCCGCGCCGCCCGAGACTGCAATAAGCCCAGCCACTAGGCCGGCAGCCATCCAAAACGTCTTCATTGAGCATTCCCCCGCAGGCTGATGGACTTGATGCGGTCTGCCATGCAACCTTAAGCTCGGCCGCAGGCAATGCGCAACGGGGAGGTAAGGCGTGCGCTGGCGATCGGTGAGGGCACTCTTAACGGCCGGTGCCTTGGTGACCGGCTTCGTGACCGGCCTAGAGGCCCGCGAGTACCAGGAGCCACGGGAGCGGGAGCTGACCACCCATCGGCACTATGTGAACGTGGACGGCCGGACCATCCATTCACCAGCCAAGACAAGGGATGGGCGCCGCCCGGCCGGCGCAACCGCGAAGTGTCGTGATGGTAGCTGGAGCTTCAGCAGGCATCACCGCGGGACGTGCTCGGGGCACCACGGGGTCGCCGCCTGGCTTCGGTGAGAGGAAGGCGGTAGGTGATAGCCCCCTCACCCCTTCCCACCCCGCACTGCCCGCAGCTTCATGAACCCCGGAGGCAGTGCGTCAACGGCACAACGGCTCCGGCCGCTCGCCGTCCGGAAACAGCTCCTTGAGGCGCGTGTGGACCACCTCGGCCGAGAACGGCTTGTTGAGAAACACCGCGCCCTCTGGCAGCTCGCCCGGTCCCGGTGAACGCGCTCCCGAGGCGACGAGGATCTTGATGTCTGGCCAGCGCCGTGCGGTCTCGCGAGCTAGATCGAAGCCGTCCCGGCCGCCAGGCATCTGCACGTCGGTGAAGAGCAAGTTCACCTCGTCAGCGTGGTCCTCAAGGAGGCCTATCGCCTCTGCAACGTTACCAGCCTCCAGGGCTTGGAACCCTGCCTCCTCAATGATCGCGGCGGCATCCATACGGATCATCGCATCATCGTCGGTGACGAGGGCGAAGGGCTGGCGAGAAGGATCACTCATCCGCTCACAATGCCGGCCGTGCCCGATAGTTTCTGACGCGATAGACTTATTAGTTTAGTGGATCGTCAAAGCGCATCGCCGGTGTCGTCCAGGCGCCCACGGACGAAGCCTCGGGAGATGAGCCGGCTGCGCTCGCGGGTCCGGCGCTCGGCTTCCAGAAGGTCCACCAAGGCATCCGTGATGGCGCACCGCAGGGCCAGCGCGAGGTCGCCTGAGGTCTGCGAGAGGTAGGCCGCGGCGATTGCCTCGACGGGGCATGAGGTGCCGGAGGGAGCAGAGGACGTAGGGCTGTGAGCGGGGCCGGTGTGTCTCGCCTGCATCGTGGTGCCCTCCGTCCGAATCGACCTAGAACGAACAGGGAACACGCCACGGGGCGGTTGGTTCGGTCAAGGCAGGTTCGAGGCTGTGAGGCGAGTTGGAGTTGCATTGATACGGACTGCACAAATTCTTTTTTCGTAGCGAGGTGCAGGGACTCGCCCGACTCGGCGATAGGGCTTAGTGTCAGCATCGCCAATGCTGCCGTAGGGCTACGCCGCATCTGCCGCGGTCCACAATCTTGCAGCACCATTATCCGTTGGGCGAGCCAGGGCAATGTCAAGGTATCCGCACCTAAGCTACAGCATGAGGGACGTGAGGCGGGCCGGCGAGATAATAACAGGCGATTTGATATGGAAGCCGGAGACAGAAAATGAAATTCGGTCAGCTTTTTCGATAGCCAACAACTGGCGCGACTCGCACGCCTATCCGATGCGTAGCATTCGATTTTCACTCCTGATTCATATTCGCAATCAGAAGTTGGCAGGCTTTAGCGCCGCAAGGCTCAAACGTATGCAAGCCATAAGGCGCAAGCTCCGTAAGATGCAGGCAAGGGGCAAGCCGCTGAACTTGAACCAGCTACAAGACCTTGGAGGATGCCGCGCCATAATGAGGACGATGGACGACGTCAATAGGCTGGTGGAAGGATTTAAGGAAAAGTCGAAGCATGAGTTTCGAGGGGAGAACAATTATATAATCTCTCCAAAAGATGACGGATACAGAAGCCACCACTTGAAATATGCATTTCGTGGCACTGGGGAGCTAGAGCGCCACAATGGGAGACGCATCGAGATTCAGGTCCGCACGATGCTTCAGCATTCATGGGCTACAGCAATCGAGGCGGTAGGACTTTTTAGAGGAGAGGACTTAAAGGGGAGCGACGGAAGCACAGAGTGGCTGCGCCTCTTCCAACTTATGTCGGCCGAGTTTGCCGAAGCAGAAGGCTGCTTGCCGCCGCCGGGGATGCCTAGCCGCGAAGCGCGGGTGCAAGAGCTAAAAGGTCTATCTGATCATCTTGACGCACTGAATGCACTTGAGAGCCTTAGCCACGCAACACAATGGGACCTTGAGGCGATCAGACCACGCGACAAGCCTACGCACTATCTCATAAAATACAACAGAGATTCGCGAAGAGTTGAAGTTTTGCCGTATTATAGGCCCGTATTCGCTGTGGCCGCGTACGATGATGCTGAAAATAGTGCTCGCACCTTTGACTCTCAAGCTTCAAATATAGTACTGGTGGAAGTTGATAAGATCGATAATCTTAAAATGTCTTATCCTAACTATTTTGGAGATGTGCAAACTTTCAGAAAGAATCTTAGTTTGGCGGTCACAGGCAAAAGCATTGAGGAATATGCGATTACGCCGCAGGCGGTAGCAACTCCGAGGCCTGTTGAGCGGATCGACCCATCCTGGCTGCGAAGTCGCGGTCGGTGGACGTAATGTGATCGTATCTGGCTTAGTGAGGCGCTAACGGGGAGTCGGCACAAAACCCAACTCCCCGCCACCATCACACCTGCGGCGGCTGGCCTACTGCTGCGTCGGTATGACCCCGCTCAGGTCCACCCCTGTCGCCCTGCCCAACTTCTCCAGAGCCTCGGCGCCGGTCGCCCGGTCCGACTTCGCGCCATCCCTCGCGGCCACTTCGGCACGAGCCTTGAGGTTCTGCTGATAGACCGCCTGCCGGACGTTCGGGTCAGCCATCAGCAGCTTCCCGGCCGCTTCGCGGTACTTCGCGACCGTGCCGGTGAACATCGCCTGCTTGGTGCCCTTGGTCTCCGCCTTGCCGTCCGGTGCCTTCTGGTAGGCCGCAGTCCGCATGATGCGCTCTACCGTCGCCTTCATGCTCGGCCCCCGCGGCAGATGCCCGGCAAGCTCCTGGTAGCGGTCATAGGCGTTCCGCCCGTCCGCCGTGCGCACGTCCCGGAGGTCCACGCCTCGGAATGCGGAGTCCGGTGGACCGAACGGCAACACGCCCGCTTCGTCCACCATGCGGCGGACCTCGGCGTCCACCAGACCCCCGGCCCCGTGCACCCAGAGGCCTTTATGGACCGTCAGGGGATCGCCGAAGATGTCACGCTGCGGCGGGAGGCGGTCGGATAGCCCAGGCACGGTAGCCTTGATCTTGTCCACCACGCTCCGGGTCTCCCTCATCAGTGGGTCCGGGTTGATGAACCGCAGCCCCGAGGCGAACGGCACGAAGTTGGCCGCCATGCCACCCGCCACCTTCCCGAGGCTCCGGTCCGGGGTCCGCAACACATCGAGCGCGTCATTGAGCGAGGTCAGGTAGGTCTTCTGGCCGAGCTGCTTGACCAGGGAGAGGAAGACCCCGCCGAGGGCCGCCACCGCCTGCTCCCCCGGGCCATCGCCATCATGGTCCCGCTCCCAGATATCGACCACGTCCGCCATGATGCCAAAGGGCATGGCGATGGGATCGTACCGGCCGAAGTTCACGTAGGTGGGCTTCCCGTCCTCGCCAGGGATTACGAAGCTGTAGGGCTGCCAGCCGGCGGCCATCAGCGTCTTCTTCAGCTCGGGGTCGCTCGGGCCGCCTCCGGTCACGTAGCCCGCATGGGTGAGCATGGCGGCGGTGCCCATGAACAGGGAGCCCATCGCCGCCTGCCCGATGGCCTGGGCCTGTTTCTCCGCACCCATCTCGCCCCGGATCATCTGTTGGAACTCCTTCTGGGCGTAGTTGAGGATAGGCGTCATCTTCCAGCCCGTCCGCAGCACGTTGGTGGGCGTCCTCACGAAAGGCACGATGAACCGCAGGGCCGGCACGGAGCTGGTCCCGGACTGCACCCACTTGCCCAGCGTGTTGGGCAGGAGGTCTTGCTGGAAGGTGGCAATCTGGGCCTCTTCGAGGGCCTTCAGGTCCACCGCCCGGCCGGCATCATCGAAGGCCGCGTTGAGGGTCTGGCGAACGTGCTCGGTGAGAGCCGGACCCTCCAAGCCGGCCTCGATGCCCTGACCGTGAGCCGCCGCCATGACCTTCGAGCGGTAGACCACCTGCTTGACCAGCTCATCCACGGAGCCAAGGGCGCGGGTCGGCAGGCCGGCCGCCTTCATGAACCCCGTATAGGCGTTGGAGAGGATGTTCGGGATCGAGTCCCACTGCTTGAAGCCCTCCGCCACCCAGTTGACGGAACGGCCCGCCGAGCTGGCGCTTAGCTCGGCCGAGTGCGGGGCGAGGATGCTGTCTCCGATCTGCCAGGTACGGACGGCATCGCGCCAGGCTTCGTGCAGCGAGCCGGCCATATAGGCGTACTGCCGGGCGTTCTCAGCAACCCGGGCCATGTCGCCCTGGACTGCTCCGCCAAGCATCCGCTCCAGGGGTCTCCCGAACAGCATGTAGCTGTTGGTCGAGAGGTTCACGAAGTGGGTCCGCAACCCCCAGAGGAGATTGTTGACGTACAGGTACGAGGCGTCGTCCACCACCTTGGACCAGAAGCCCTGCCTGAGGAGCCTGTCGGCAACCCGAGGGTCCCGCCCCGCCGACTCGATGAGATTGAGCATCTGGGCATCGGACAGCTTCGCCATCGCCGCCACGTCCTCCGGGGTATACCCGAACTCGGCCCGCTGCCGCCGGAGGGTCCTCGCGGCGTTGGCCACCATGGCCGCGCTCTCGGCCCGCGCGGTGGCCGCCACCTGGTAGTGGCCCCGAAGCGCCTTCATGGCCTCCGAGAGGTCCCCGCCGAACTCCTCCAGCATTCCGAGCTTGATGCGGTCCGCGAGGTTCTGGGCGTCCTGGGCAGCCCGCAGGGTGATGAGGTCGGCCGCTGCTACGTCTGCCACCAGCCTGTCGGCGTTCCGGCCGGCGAGCTGGAGGGCGCCCATCAGCATCTCGGGGTCATCGCCGTAGATGGCCACCCGCTGCTGGATGAGGCGGTCCTGCATGGCGTCCGAGCGCACGCCCGTAGGCCCGTCACCGCCCTTCGCCGCGGCAATCTCCCCGGCGAACTCATCGGCGACACGGCGGATGACCTGGTCCAGCGATGAGGTCCCCGGGGCCGTGCCGGGCTCCAAGGCGAACTTCTGCCACGGGATGCGGCCCCCGTCGCCGAAGCGGTACCCCCGATCAATGGCGCCTTCCCACCCGCCGGGCTGGAGGAGCTGTTCGGTGTCGGCCCGGCTGTGGGCGATGAGACGTTGCACCTGGTCATCGGTGATGTCGAGGAGCCGGGGGGCGGTGGTCTCGGCCTGAGCCGGCAGAGTGCCGGGTAGACCCCCTTCCTCCGTCCTGACACCGGGCGGCACCTCTTCGGGCAGCGCCGACACGGTGGCGTTGCGGGGGCCTTGAGCCGGCATCGCGGAACCCGCCGGGGCAGCCTCCGGCCCATAGTCCACAGTCTCGCCAGCCGCCTCCCGCTCCGCCAGGGACCTTCGGGGGCTCCGGGCCGACATGGCGTCGGACGCGAGGGCATCCGCCACGGGGGCAGGCGCCGGGGGCGGCGGGAGGGCTGCCTCCGCCTGGGCCACTTCCTCAGGGTGCTCCTGGCGGATCGCCTCGACGGTTTCCAGGTCCCCCTTGCTGGCGGCCAGCTTGGCATCCTTGTGCGCCACGGCGGCGGAGAGGTCCTTCAGGGCGGCAGCGGTGACCGCCTGCTCACCCGAGCGCAGGGCCTTGAAGCCCGCCACGCTCGCCGCGAAGACCCCCGCCAGGGCGGCATCCACGCCGATGGACTCCAGGGCGTTCTTCGCCCGGCCGAGCGCCGCGGAGTCCCCGGGCTTGCTGGCGAGGAACTCGGAGACGGGGTTCTGGAGGGCGGGGAACTGCTGGACCAGGTCCGAGAGGCGGGGCCCGGAGGGGTCGAAGGCCACCGCACCCACCGCCGCCGCCTTGGCGGAGGAGAGCACAGCGGCGCCCTTGCGGGAGGCTTCCAAGCCGCCGATCGCCGCGCCGGCCGCCGGGACCGCCTTGGCGATGCCCACCAGCTTACCGGCGCCGAGCATCCCGGTGGCGAACTGGGAGAGGCCCGACACGAAGGAATTGCCGATGCTGGCGTTGCCCAGGTCCTCGTCGAGCTGCTCCAGGTCGCGCCGCATCCCGGACTTGTCCTCCTCGGCGGTCTTGCCGAAGATGAAGTCCTTCGTCTCATAGATGGACTTGGCGGCACCCGTGACGATGGCCCCGCCGACCTGACCGGCCGGGGAGAGGCGCTCGATGAGGCGGCCGGTAGATGCCGGGGTAGCGGGGGGCTGGGCCTGCGGGGCCGGCGGCGCCATCAGGGCGTCGAACTCCTCCAGGGTTACCCCTGTCGGGCGGGCTGCTAGGGCCTCGGGCTTCGCCTGAGCGGCTGTAGACCCCTGCACCGGGGGCAGGCTGTCTAGGAAGGCGTCGATGTCGTCTCGCGGTGCCGGGGCAGCGGTAGGGGTGGCCTGAGGCTGGGCCTTAGGGGCCTCGGGCTCGGCCATGAGTTGGCGTAGTTCTTCCGGTGTCATGCGGTTAGTTGATCCTCATCGGACGATCGCATGGGCGGCTCAAGGCCCGGCTCCACGTCGCTCGCCGTCTGTTCCAGTTAAGGGGACAGGCTGTTCGGGCATCGAGACCACCATTGCGAGATGGCCCGGTGACGTAGACAGCGATGGGGGGTATGCGAGGACTTAGGCCGTACTCCCCGGCCTTCGGCTCCGGGGTGCCTCTCGCGGGAGAGTCTGACGAGGGGCAACACCCCCCTCTGCTCCCCGTCCCTGACCAGTAGGTCGGCCTTGTCGGTAACCTACCCGGGACCATGGGGCGGACCTGCAAAGCAGCCTCACGCTCGTGAGGATTACGTCCGCGTCGGGTTGCTTCAGTGCGAAGCTAGATGAAATGATAGTAGGCTTCGAGATGGCGTCAAGTGGATGGGATGAAGGAATTGTCACTCATCGGACTTGGTCTTGGTGGTGGCCGGGGCTGCTTGCAAGGCCTAGAGGAGACATAAAGGCTCCAGCAAGCAGCCAACTCGCTAAGTCACTGATATTGCTCGCCGTAATCGATATTTATGGACACACCGAAGTGGTTGGTGCAGGAAGCAAAGGCGGTCTCCAGCGCTAGCTTAGCCCTCTGTGCCTCGGATCGGGCCACCAAGACGGAGTCGTGCAGGGGCAGCGCGGTCACACCCTGGCGGTTCAAATCGTCCAGGGCGGCCAGGAGAATGCTGCTCTCTACGAACGTCAGGCGGTAGCCGTAGCCGCACCAGAAGTGATGCGCGATCGGCGCGTGGTACCGCTCGACGGCAGCAACCACGTCCCGCGTCTTGGTGCCCGGGGGGAACTCCTCCTGTGCCTCCCGCGGCATGTGCGTGAACCGCCCGGAGGCGAACAGCATCGCGCTCAACAAGACCTTGAAGGCCGCCCGACAGGTTCCGTCCCCGCGGATGTCGTAAAGGTCCCGGTCCGGCACCGGCAGGCCCGCCAGCACGTAGCAGAGGACGGGATTGAGCGACCGTAGATCGACGTTGCAGACGGGCTCGCCCTCGGGGTGCCGCGCCGACCCGATACGGAGCAGGCGGAAGCGGTCAGCCCGACGCATGTTCTCCCACGCGCCGCCCCAAAGCCGGCCGCCTTCCTTCCAAGAAGAGTTGTTGAAGCCGCGCCAGACCGTCCGCCGGAGCGGGTCTACCATCTGGCCGCCCTTCGTGAGACCAAGCGACCCTGCGTCGTCCTCGAACCAGAATGGCGCGTCCTGGAGAATGCGGTTGATCCGCTGGACCTCGCGCCGGAGCTTCCGCGTGTGCCCGGTGTCTGCGTACTCGGCTCGCTCGCTGGTGGTCGCCCCCGCCTCCTTACGGGCCTTGAGCACGAGCACCTCGGCCTCGGGCTCGCGCTGGAAGTCCCGCCAGGTGAGGCCCGGAGGGGCGTAGCGGTCGAGGAAATCAGCGGTCGGCCGCACGGTGGACGGCGCAGCGCCGCCTCCCCTGTAGCTGTAGCCGCGGGTCAGGTTCTCGATGAGCGCCACTTCAGGCCGGGCCATGAGGTCGAGCACGCCCGTGAACGCCAGGCCGTAGCAGGCCGGTTTGTAGCGGCTCTTCCCGCGCAGCGCTGACGTGTCCCGGAGCACGGCCAAAGGGCGGCTGAGCGGGTCCATCGTGCTCCATAGCAGGTTCACGCCGATGGCCTCCGCGGCGAGGTGGAAGCTGGTGAGGGCGGCCCGGTCCCGCCGCCGCTGGCGAAGTCCGAGCTTGGCTTCGTGGGCCTCAAGGTCGGCTATCAGAGCCTTCACGGCTGCCTTCAGTCGAGGAGAGCCGGCCCGCTTCTGCGGGTCGAAGCGGAGCCAGCCCGCTTCAACGCCACGGTAGACAGGCTGATCGGGTTCGGGAGCCGAGGCGGGCTCAAGCTGTGCAGACCCAGAGACTGTAATAATATCACACACGTGAGCGTGACCCTTCAGTATCCCCGAGTTGCGAGCAGCTTGCGTTGCCAGGTCGGCCTCCAGCCCGGCATGTGCGACGGATGCGGGCCGTACTTCTCCTGCTTGCGCTGCCGGATGGCGTCCCGGTCACGCTCGGTCACCGCCCGGCAAATCTCTTCCACCTCCTCCCCCATGAACCGAAGCACTTGGCCGCTGGATCGCGGGTAGACGTGCAGCTCGGCAGGTGCCGTGTTGCCGTTCGGAAGCGGCATCTCCCACCGCCAATGTGTGCCAGACGCCAGCCGGTGCAGGGCTTTGGCGGTCTGGACGATGCGGAACTCCGGAATACGGTGAGCCTCCCGGTCATCCTCGATGCACGCGGCCATCCCAAGGTGGACCGCGAGCAACCGGGCAGGCGGCACCTCGGCAGCGTGAAGCCGCATGAAGGCTACCTTCGCCCGGTACTTCGGGGACCGGCCCTTGATGTCGCTCGCCCGGGGAGCCGGCCCGCCACCGCCCGAGCCCCAGAGGAGCCCGTCGAGGCACTGGAGGACGTGGCCGATGGTTGGGTCAGTCTTCTGCCTCTCCTGTATCCACGCCAGAGCGGTCTTCACGTAGGGGCGGAGGTCGGTGGCCTTGATCGGCGGGGCGAACGGGGACCCGTGCCGGGCCCTCCGCTCTACGTGATACTTGCACAAGGCGGTCCCGAGCCCGACCCCTACGGCCCGCATCGTCGGCCGGCCGCATCCCATGACGGTACAGCGTTGATGGTGGTCCTGTGCCGGGGATGAGATGCGGGTCTTGAGTCGTGCCCGTTCTTTGCGGAGGTCGGACGGGGCAGGCATCAGTAGTCGTCCACCTCGGAAGAGCCCTTAGTCAGCGCCGGAAATGCGAGACGCTTGCCGCGTTTGTTCTTTGCGTTCGGCGCAATCGGCGCGGCCCAAAGCTCGGCGTCTGACAGCTCGTTGTAACGGGCATCCGCTTGAGCTTTGGCGGACTTCGTCAAGTTCTTGGCTCGATCATCCGGGCTCTGGAACACCAGGCGTACCGTTAGGCGCTTCTCCGCCGCGACACGATAGAGGTCTTGAGCGGCATCGAATGCCACAGCCTCCGTGCCGTTAGAGCGGCGCCAGCCGGTCGGGTAGAGGTCTGCGATGGTCTTCTCTGGCGTATAGATTGTGACATCAGCACCGTCCTCCACAGTCTCTATCACGCCGAGTATCGACTTGACATTGGCGTACCACTGGTGGCGGTTGGGCTCCTTGCTTGTAAGGCAGTTATTTACAGCGACCGTCTGCCACCCGTCATAGGAAATAATCCAGGCCGAGGCTGAGATGCCAAGAAAGGCTTGTCGGGGGTTGGAGGTGGACGCGACGGCCCAGGCCACAGCGGGCTTGCGCTCGTCCGCGCGAGTGTCGTTCATGCTTGGGCGGTCCTTTAGTTTGCGGCGTCGTAGCCACGTGTTTGAACGTAAGAGTGTGCAGACGACCTTCAAGGCATCTAGATGGGTAGACCGCATCAGCGCTGCGTTGGGCGGCCGATACAATGTCCTTTACTGAGGACATTGGAACCCTTGCGCTGCAATGATTTGCGTGGGGCGGCATACCGGAATGAGACACAATTGGACCGCAGGGGTGACTCTGACCTCCACAAAGTGCGTCAGAATGTCATGTCAGGCCGCTGTGTGGTCTCAACGCTGGTCCGTCGTCTTCTCGCAGCTCAAGGCTTCATCCTGGCTGCGGGTACGCGGCCCAGCTTCTGACGCTTCTCCTTCTTGGCCAGCCTCGCCACGGCTGCGGCTGCCTTCTCCGCCTCTCTCCGCTCTTTGGCTTCTTCCCGGAGCCGTTTCCGTGCTGCAATCGCCAAAGGGCTCATGGCCAATCCGACTGAGGGCGGCAGACGCTTACTGAAAGGCCCGAACTCGGCGACCGCCTCGCGATACTCCCGACGCCGCTTGGCTTGCTCAGTCTCGCGCTGCATTGCCAGGCGGAACGTATATGATTTCTCGTTGATAGGTTCGGCCGGCACAATGCCTTGTCGGTTCGGTTTCAGCGGATACGGCACCTCACGGAAGCTACGGCTGTTGATGAAGCGCAGGACGTGCTCAAGTGTGAACGCACGTCGCGATGGCCCGTCACGCGTCCCAAAGTCCACATATTCGATATGGCCGAGCCTGACGTGAGCCTGAAACGTCTTAGCGCTCATCGGCAACAGCTCGCACAGCTGAGCCGCGGTAACTGTCACCTGCTTTTCAAAGATCGCCGCAAGCGGGGGAGGCACATCGGACAGCATACGGGGTCCCTCCGCGGCTGATTCGAGACCGCCGAGGTTACCCCTGCTTCTGCTTGATACCCATATCCTCTACGCAGGCGGTCGCGAGCCGCAGACCCAGCGGCCTAGCGCCTTGGAGTGCATAGCCTCACGAAGTCCATCACCTGCGCTAATGTGAAGGCCTTTTGAGAGGCCTTGCCCTCGGACTGCACCGCGAGGTACTCGATATTGCTGTGCTTGATGTGCTTCCTCAGCAATCGTGCATCGATCGGGAGGAGTCGGCACAGCTCGGGGCCGGAGATGGTGGCCTTGCGCTTGAAGGCCTTCGCGAGGGCGGGAGGGGTGTGCCCGTAACTCGACAAGGTCTGCTCCTCCCGCTTTGCGCACTGCTCAAGAGAGCCCTCAGCTTACCAACGCAGGCACCAGCCCCGCACCCCCACCCCCATCAGAGGCCAGCAGCATCTCCAGGTCCGCCAGCCGAGCCCGCAGCCCCTCCAGGAACCCCTGCGCCCCGTCGAGGTCGGCCCGCTCCAGCTCCGGCACGAACCAGCGGAGGTGAGCGCGAAGGGCTTCAGCGTCCGCCCTGGAGCCGCAAGGGGCCTCCTGGACGGCGTAGGCGGCCTCTCGGGCCTCCCCCTCGGCATCCCACCGCACGTCCCCGGTCTCCGCCGTGGTGGCCTGAAGCCGGCCCCACGCCTCC
>NZ_LABY01000095.1 GCF_001043975.1 Methylobacterium variabile | reverse complement strand
GGTGGTGGCCCACCTCAAGCGCCAGGGCCGCCCCTCCTACCTCGAGGCGATCACCGCCGAGGAGGGCGAGGAGGAAGCCGACGCACCGGTCATGGACCAGGGCGGCTTCGGCGAGCCTGGCGGCGACGTCTACGACCAGGCGGTGGCGGTGGTGCTGCGGGACAAGAAGGCGTCGACGAGCTACATCCAGCGCCGGCTGCAGATCGGCTACAACCGGGCGGCGTCGCTGATGGAGCGGATGGAGCGCGAGGGCATCGTCGGCCCCGCCAACCACGCCGGAAAGCGCGAGATCCTGATGGAGGACGGGCAGGACGGCTGACGCCGTCCCGCCCGCGACCGGGCTTCAGCGCTGGCCGAAGCTCGCCTCCTTGAACAGGTCCTTGAGGTGATGCGGCTGCGAGCGCCAGTATTGCTTCGGCGCGCGGACCTGCGCGCCGAGCTCGGCGGCGGCGTGCCAGGGCCAGCGGGGATCGTACAGCACGGCGCGGGCGAGGGAGATCGCGTCCGCCTTGCCCTCGATCAGGATGCTCTCGGCCTGGCGCGCCTCGGTGATGAGCCCGACCGCGATGGTGACGAGGTCGGTCGCCGCCCGCACCCGTTCGGCGAAGGGCACCTGGTAGCCCGGCCCGATAGCGATCTTCTGCCGGGGCGAGACGCCGCCGGTCGAGACGTGGATGGCCGCCGCTCCCCGCGCCTTCAGCGCCTCCGCGAAGGCGATGGTCTGCTCGACCTCCCAGCCGTCCTCGACCCAGTCCGTCGCCGAGACCCGCACCCAGACCGGGCTTCCGCCCGGAAAGACCTCCCGCACCGCGTCGAACACCTCGAGGGGGAAGCGCATCCGGTTCTCGAGGCTGCCGCCATAGGCGTCGGTCCGCCGGTTGGCGAGCGGCGACAGGAACTGGTGCAGCAGGTAGCCGTGCGCCGCGTGGATCTCCGCCGCCTCGATGCCGAGGCGGACCGCCCGCCGGGCGGTGGCGGCGAAACCGTCGCGGATGCGCTTCATGTCCTCGCGGTCGAGCGCCCGGGGCGCCACCTCGCCCTCGGCGTGGGCCAGGGCCGAGGGTGCCTCGGTGAGCCAGCCCCGGGGCGAGTCCGGCCTCACCTGTTGGCCGCCCCGCCACGGCGGCTCGCTCGACGCCTTGCGGCCCGCATGGGCGATCTGGATGCAGACCGGCACCGGCGCGTAGTCGCGCACCGCGTCGAGCACCCGCGCCAGGGCCCGCTCGGTCCCGTCGTCCCAGAGGCCGAGATCGCCGTAGGTGATCCGCGCCTCCGGCGAGACCGCCGTCGCCTCGAGCGTCAGGAGCCCGGCCCCCGAGATGGCGAGCTGGCCGAGATGCATCATGTGCCAGTCGGTGGCCTCGCCGTCGCGGGCCGAATACTGGCACATCGGCGCGATGATGATCCGGTTCTCCAGCTCCAGGCCGTCGAGGCGCAGGGGCTGGAACAGGAGGGGAGAGCTCATACGGGTACTCCGGTGCAGGATGGCCGCAATGTGGCGCGACGCGGCGCTTCGGGCCAGAGCAGCCGGCGCAGGGCCCCTGCGCGGCCCTCGCGGACGCGCCGCGTGCGCCTGCGCACCGCTGATGCCCGGACCGTCGAGGCCTGGGCGCGACCGACGGCTACCAGCCCCTGCCGAGGCTCACGGCGATCCGGCTCGGGCGCGTCTCGACCAGGACGGTCGCCAGGCTCCTGAGCGCCCGCGTGGCCGCGCCGCGCGCCGCTGCCCGCGCGCGTGAGCGGAGCGACACGGGATCCATCTCCGCCAGCCGCTCGCCGGCGCTCACGACCCGCTCCACGGCGCGCAGCGTCTTCGGATCAGCCTCCGTCAGCGCGCAGATATCGGACAGGCTGCTGCGCAACGCATGCATCGTCTCGCGCCTGTCCGCGCCCTCCGTCAAGTCGACGATGGCGCTCTCGATCCTGTCGATCAGTGCTCTGAGCGGCACCGGCACCATATCCAGGATAGCGACCGCTCCGGTGCCTGGACACCGCCGTCCTTCATGGGTGTTCGAACCAAGCATGGCGTTTTCCCTGGCCCGATCGACTTTCTGCTTCGCAAATGGCACAATGTCAAATCTGCGCGGGAAACTCGGTTGCTCTCGTTCATCTGAAAACCCGGTAAGATAGAGACACCTGCATTGACCTTGATGATGTCACCTACGGCCCGGATCGACGCGATGTCCATGTTTACCCTTGAGACGCAACAGCCATCCCGAGGTGAAACAACCGCCTCATCATGCCGCCTGAGCGCCGTAGAGATTTACCTGACTAAGCTTCAATTGCATGCGCAATACATAGAAAAAAATGTCTATATTGATGTAATAACCGCAGTCAATACTATTAATACTTGAAAACGCTCAACCGCCACCCGATTTCGCTCAAATTATAACTTTCAGTTGATAGTTTGAAGCCGCATCAAGCGTCAGGTTGAAGGGAATGATGCCTCTGCGCTCAGTTTTTGGCGACCAGTCCGGAAGCGCCAGCGAACAGATCCTCTCCGTCCTGCGGTCGGTCCGCCGCCATCTGGCGATGGATGTCGGCTTCATCTCGGAGTTCGTCGCGGGTGACCGGGTGTTCCGCTTCTCCGACGCCGAGACGACGCAGAACCCGATCGTGGTCGGAACCTACGCGCCGCTCGAGCAGAGCTTCTGCTACTACGTGGCCAAGGGCCTGATGCCCGGCGTGATGCACGATGCGGCCGAGGATCCGACGGCCGCGCAGATGCCGGTCACCCGCGACCTGCCGGTCGGGGCGCATCTGAGCGTGCCGCTCCGGCACGCGGACGGCGAGCCGTACGGGACGCTGTGCTGCTTCAGCTTCACGCCGGATCGAAGCCTGACGACCCGCGACCTCGGCATCCTGCGCCTGTGCGCGGACGTCGTGGATGCCATCCTGCACAAGGATCGCGACGCGACGCTCGAACGGGCCGCGAAGCGCAAGCGCATCGCCGACACGATCGAGGCGGAGGCGATCGGGCTGGTGTTCCAGCCCATCTATCGCACGGCCGACGACAGCCTGGCGGCCTTCGAGGTCCTGGCGCGCTTCGAGCCGAGCCTGGGACGAGGTCCCGATGCCTGGTTCGCCGACGCCGACGAGGTCGGCCTCGGGGAGGAGCTCGAGCTCCTCGCCCTGCGCAAGGCGCTTGAGGCCGCGCCCGCCCTGTCTCCCCGGGTGAAGCTGTCGGTCAACCTGTCGCCGGCCGCGCTCGCCTCGCCCCGCCTCGCCGACTTGCTGGCCGGGGCGCGCCTCGACCGCCTGGTGATCGAGCTGACGGAGCACGCGGCGGTCGCGTCCTACGAGCGCCTTCGCGAGAGCCTGGGGCCGCTGCGGAGCCGCGGCCTCGGCCTGGCGATCGACGACGTGGGCGCCGGCCACGCGACGCTCCGGCACGTCCTCGACCTGGCACCGGAGTTCATCAAGCTCGACATGAGCCTGATCCGCAACATCGACACGCATTCGGGCCGGCGGGCACTGGCCGAGGCGCTCACAGGATATGGGAGACGTATCGGCTGCGAGATCGTCGCCGAGGGCGTGGAGACCGAGGCCGAGTACGCGGTGCTCCGGGGGATCGGCGTGACGCGGGTGCAGGGCTTCCTGACAGGCCGGCCGATGCCGCTCGCCGCCGCGGCGGCCCTTCCCCTGGCCGGCGCGGCCTCGGCGGCGCGGCGGGCCTCGGCCGGCTGATCGGTCCGGGGCGGGACCGCCCCGCTCCCGCGGCCGGCCCTATCCCAGCCCGCGCTCCCGCAGCGACACCCCGATCTCCTCCAGCACCGCCGGGTCCTCGATGGTCGGCGGCATCGTCCAGGGCTCTCCGTCGGCGATCCTCTTCATCGTGCCGCGCAGGATCTTCCCCGAGCGGGTCTTGGGCAGGCGCCCGACCGTCAGGGCGATCCGGAACGCCGCGACCGGGCCGATGCGCTCGCGCACCAGGGCCACCAGCTCGCGCTCGATCACGTCGGGCGCCCGCGCGACACCGGCCTTCAGCACCACGAAGCCGCAGGGCGCCTCGCCCTTGAGGCTGTCCCGGATGCCGATCACCGCGCACTCGGCGACGTCCGGGTGGGAGGCCAGCACCTCCTCCATGCCGCCGGTGGAGAGGCGGTGGCCGGCGACGTTGATGATGTCGTCGGTGCGGCCCATGACGGAGACGTAGCCGTCCCCGTCGAGGAAGCCGGCATCCGAGGTGTTGTAGTAGCCGGGATACGCCGCGAGGTAGCTCTCGCGGAAGCGCTCGTCCTGCCGCCACAGGGTCGGCAGGGCGCCGGGGGGCAGCGGCAGGCGGATCGCGATCGTGCCCATCGTGTCGGCCGGCACCGGTCGGCCCGCCTCGTCCAGCACCTGCACGTCCCAGCCCGGCATAGGCACCGTCGGGCTGCCGTGCTTGACCGGGAGCGCCCCGAGCCCGACCGGGTTGGCGGCGATCGGCCAGCCGGTCTCGGTCTGCCACCAGTGGTCGATCACCGGCACCCCGAGGATCCGCTCGGCCCAGGCGACGGTGTCGGGGTCGGCCCGCTCGCCGGCCAGGAACAGGGTGCGGAAGCGCGAGAGGTCGTGGCCCTGCATCAGCCGGGCCTCCGGATCCTCCTTCTTCACCGCCCTGAGCGCCGTCGGGGCGGTGAACAGGGCGACCGCCCCGGTCTCGGCGACGACGCGCCAGAACGCGCCGGCATCCGGCGTGCCGACGGGCTTGCCCTCGTAGAGCACCGTGGTGCAACCGTGCAGCAGCGGCCCGTAGACGATGTAGGAGTGGCCCACCACCCAGCCGACGTCGGAGGCGCACCAGTAGGTCTCGCCGGGGGCGACCCCGTAGAGGTTCGGCATCGTCCAGGCGAGCGCCACGAGGTAGCCGCCGGTGTCGCGCACCACGCCCTTCGGCCGGCCGGTCGTGCCGGAGGTGTAGAGGATGTAGAGCGGGTCGGTGGCGGCGACCGGCACGCAGGGCGCGGCGCGGCCCGCCGCCTTCGCGGCCGCCACGGCCTCGGCCCAGTCGCGGTCGCGCCCCTCGACCAGGGTGGCGGGCGCTTGCGGGCGCTGCAGGATCAGGCAGGCCTCGGGCCTGTGGGCGGAGAGGCGGCAGGCCTCGTCGAGCAGCGGCTTGTAGGCGACGACCCGGGCCGGCTCGACGCCGCAGGAGGCGGCGAGCACCACCTTGGGGGCGGCGTCCTCGATGCGGGCGGCGAGCTCCCGGGCGGCGAAGCCGCCGAACACCACCGAGTGCACGGCGCCGATGCGGGCGCAGGCCAGCATGCCGAACAGGGCCTCCGGCACCATCGGCATGTAGAGCACCACCCGGTCGCCGCGCCCGACCCCGAGGTCCTGCAGCACGGCCGCCAGCGCCGCGACCTCGTCCTTCAGCTCGGCGTAGGTGATCCGGCGCTTCGTGCCGGTGACGGGGGAATCGTACAGGATCGCCGCCTGCTCGGCCCGTCCGGCCGCGACGTGGCGGTCGACGGCGTTGTGGCAGGCATTGACCTCACCGCCGACGAACCAGCGGCCGTAAGGCCCGTCCTCGGGCGCGAACACCCGGGCGGGCGGCGTGGTCCAGTCGATCGCCTCGGCGGCACCGGCCCAGAACGCCTCCGGGTCGCGCTGCCAGGCGGCGTAGGTCTCCGGGTAGCGGCTCGGGCTCGCCATGGCGTCTCCTCCGGCGCCGCTCGTATCGGTGGCGGCGTGCTCACCCAGATAGAGTACGGCCCGCGGCGGCCGGAAGTCGAACTTTCGTAAGGACGGGGCGGATTGATCGCTCCGCCACGGCGGGTACTCTCACCGGGCAGCGAGCAGGACGATCCATGACCGGCGCGACGATCTACGACCACGGCCTCGACCGGAACCCGGCCAACCACCAGCCGCTCACGCCGCTCACCTTCCTGGAGCGGGCGGCCACCGTCTTCCCCGACCACGCGGCGGTGATCCATGGCGGTCTCAGGCGCAGCTACCGCGAACTCTACGCCCGCTGCCGGCGCCTTGCCTCGGCGCTCGCGGCCCGCGGCATCGGGCGCGGCGACACGGTGGCGGTGATGCTCGCCAACACCCCGGCGATGATCGAGTGCCACTACGGCGTGCCCATGACCGGCGCCGTGCTCAACACCCTCAACACCCGGCTCGATCCCGCCGTCATCGCCTTCTGCCTCGACCACGGCGAGGCCAAGGTGGTGATCACCGACCGGGAATTCGCCCGCATCATGGGGCCGGCCTTAGGCCAGGCCGGGGTGACGCCGCTCGTCATCGACTACGACGACCCGGAATACGACGGCCCGGGCGAGCGCCTCGGCGTGATCGAGTACGAGGAACTCCTCGCCGGCGGCGACCCGGATCACGCCTGGGCGATGCCGGGCGACGAGTGGGACGCGATCACGCTCAACTACACCTCGGGCACCACCGGCGACCCGAAGGGCGTGGTCTATCACCACCGCGGCGCCTCGCTGCTCGCCGTCGGCAACGTGGTGGCGGGCAACCTCGGCCGGCACCCGGTCTACCTGTGGACCCTGCCGATGTTCCACTGCAACGGCTGGTGCTTCCCCTGGACCCTGTCGGTGGTGGCCGGCACCCATGTCTGCCTGCGGCAGGTGCGGGCGCGTGCGATGTACGACGCCATCGCGGATCACGGCGTCACGCATCTGTGCGGCGCACCGATCGTGATGTCGCTCCTCATCAACGCCCCGGCTGCGGAGCGGCGGGCCCTGCCGCACCGGGTCGCCTTCCTCACGGCGGCGGCGCCCCCGCCCGAGGCGGTGCTCGCCGGCATGGCCGAGGCGGGGTTCGACGTCACCCACGTCTACGGCCTGACCGAGACCTACGGCCCGGCGGTGGTCAACGAGTGGCACGCCGACTGGGACGCCCTGGGCAAGGCCGAGCAGGCCGCCCGCAAGGCGCGCCAGGGCGTGCGGTACCCGCCGCTCGAGGCCCTCGACGTGCTCGACCCCGAGACGATGCGGCCGGTGCCGGCGGACGGCGAGACCATGGGCGAGGTGATGTTCCGCGGCAACGTCGTGATGCGCGGCTACCTGAAGAACCCGAAGGCGACGGAGGCCGCCTTCCGCGGCGGCTGGTTCCACTCGGGCGACCTCGGGGTGAAGCACCCGGACGGCTACATCCAGCTCAAGGACCGCTCGAAGGACATCATCATCTCAGGGGGCGAGAACATCTCGTCGATCGAGGTCGAGGAGGCCCTGTTCAAGCATCCGGCGGTGGCGGCGGCCGCGGTGGTGGCGAAGCCCGACGAGAAGTGGGGCGAGACACCCTGCGCCTTCGTGGAGCTCAAGCCCTCCGAGATGGTCTCGGCCGAGGAGCTGATCGGCTGGTGCCGCCAGTCGCTCGCCGGCTTCAAGGTGCCAAAGCACGTGGTCTTCACGGAGCTGCCGAAGACCTCGACCGGCAAGGTGCAGAAATTCGTGCTGCGCGAGATGGCGAAGGCGCTCTGACGGACGGAGCCTGGGATCGGCCGGGCGCTCTCCCGCGGGGGCCCTGCCTCTCTCTCCGCGATGCCCTGGGGTCAGGGGCCGCCGCGTCGAACGCTGGCGCGGCGGCACTGGGGGACTTTTCTGGGCTAGTGCATCACTCGGGTCGACGTCGTCCGCAGTCGACTGATTTCATCCTTGAGGTGAAGCTTGCGTCGCTTGAGCTCTACAATTCGCAAGTCGTCGGTGGAGAGGTGGGTGATTGCGTCCTGGATCTCGCGCTCCAAGGCTTCGTGCTTACGCTCGAGCTCGGTGAGATGCGTGTTCAGCGACATCAGCCATTGCCTCCTGTCATGTAGGTGACACACGCAGCCTGCCACAGGCCGCGGCCGATGTCGAAGGCAATCGATGCTGCACCTGCGTAATGTCCGGCATCCCGGATGCCCCCGCGAGGGCTGCACAACCCGGCCGGCGCCCTTGCTGGAAGCCGGGCCCTGGTTCATGCTCCGCCTCCTACCTCCAGGGCTGGGGCGGCGATGGCGTTCGAGTTGAGTGCGGAATCGGCGGCGGAATACGAGAGCGAGCTGGCGCGGCTCCGGGAGGAGCACCGCGACCTCGACGATGCGATCGAGGCCCTGGCCGGGGTGATGGCCGGCGACCGCCTGCAGCTCCAGCGCCTCAAGAAGCGCAAGCTCTCGCTGCGCGACCGCATCACCTTCCTGGAGGACCAGCTCACCCCGGACATCATCGCCTGACAGTCCACGCCGTTCGCGCCACGATGGCCGCCGGCTGCTTGCATGAATGCAGACGCGTCGCTACTGCGAACCGACCGGCTGCGGCCCCCACGCGGCTTAGCCGCGCTTTCTAGAGGATGCGCTTGACGATGGCGGCAGCGCCCCCCGTCGCGGTGATCATGGGCAGCCAGTCCGACTGGGCCACGATGCGCCACGCGGCCGAGACCCTCGACGCGCTCGGCATTCCCTACGAGGCCCGCATCGTCTCGGCCCACCGCACCCCGGACCGCCTGGTCGCCTTCGCCAAGGGCGCCAAGGCCGCGGGATTCCGGGTGGTGATCGCGGGCGCCGGCGGCGCCGCCCACCTGCCCGGCATGGCGGCCGCGATGACGCCGCTGCCGGTCTTCGGCGTGCCGGTCGAGTCGAAGGCGCTCTCGGGCCAGGACAGCCTGCTGTCGATCGTGCAGATGCCCGCCGGCATCCCGGTCGGGACGCTCGCCATCGGCCGGGCCGGCGCGGTCAACGCGGCGCTGCTGGCCGCCGCCGTGCTGGCGCTGACCGACGAGGCCCTGGCCGAGCGGCTCGACGCCTGGCGCGCCCGCCAGAGCGCGGCGGTGGCCGAGCACCCGGACACGAGCGCCCCGTGAGCACGCCCCCCATCGGCCCGGTCGCGCCCGGCGCGACCATCGGCATCGTCGGCGGCGGCCAGCTCGGCCGCATGATCGCGATCGCGGCGGCGCAGTACGGCCTCAAGGCCCACATCTACTGCCCCGATCCCGACAGCCCGGCCTTCGAGGTGGCGGGCCGGCGCACGGTGGCGCCCTACGACGACGCGGCGGCGCTCCAGGCCTTCGCCGACTCCGTCGACGTGGTGACGTACGAGTTCGAGAACATCCCGCGCGCCACCGCCGAGATCCTGGCCGCCCGCCGGCCCCTGCACCCGAGCGCCTCGGCGCTGGCGACGACGCAGGACCGGCTGATGGAGAAGGCCTTCGTCGCCGGCCTCGGCATCCCGGTGGCGCCGTTCCGGGCGGTGGACGACGCCGCCGGCCTGGCGGAGGCGGTGCGGGAGATCGGCCTGCCGGCCGTGCTCAAGACCCGGCGCTTCGGCTACGACGGCAAGGGGCAGGTGATGCTGCGCGACGCGGTCGCCGACCCCGCCGCCGTGATGGCCTCCCTGCGCGACCAGCCCTGCATCCTCGAGGGCTTCGTGCCGTTCGAGGCGGAGGTCTCGGTGGTGGCCGCCCGCACGGCGGACGGCGCCTTCTCGGCCTACGACCCCTGCGCCAACGAGCACCGCCACCACATCCTGGCCCGCACGGTGGTGCCGGCCCCCGGCATGGCGCCGCAGACCGCCGCGGAGGCCGTCGCGGTAGCCCGCACCATCGCGGACGCGCTGGGCTACGTCGGCGTGCTGGCGGTGGAGATGTTCCTGGTACGCGGGCCCGACGGCCGCGCGGGCGTGGTGGTCAACGAGATCGCGCCCCGGGTCCACAATTCCGGGCACTGGACCATCGAGGGCGCGCAGACCTCGCAATTCGCCCAGCATGTCCGGGCGATCTGCGGCTGGCCGCTCGGCAGCCCGGCCCTCGTCGGCACGGCGGCCGAGATGCTGAACCTCGTCGGCGACGCGGCGGCGGACTGGCCCGCGATCCTGGCCGAGCCGGGCAGCCACCTCCACCTCTACGGCAAGGGCGAGGCCCGCCCCGGCCGCAAGATGGGCCACGTCACCCGGGTGACGACCGGCCCCTGAGCCCGGACAGTGCGGCCGCCGGGCCACACCGGCCGGCGCGCAGCGCCCTCCCCTGCCCCTAGGGCGGCCGGGAGGCCGCCCAAGCCACACCTTCGCCACATCGGCCCGCACAAGCGTGGAGGCGCACTGCCTTAAGCCGGCGTTCACCCAGATCCGGAATGGTCGTCCGGCACCGGGACCGCGGCTCAAGCGGGGCGCGCGTGCGGATTGCGAGGGTGAGCGGCGCGACGAGGATGCGCCGCCCCGGGGGAGCGGGCGATGAACAACGTGATCGGCTGGAGCCGCGTGACACCGGCGGCCCGGGTGCTGGGGGCGACCGTGCTGACCGCGCTGGCGCTCGCCGGCTGCGACACCGTCAACCGCGCGACCGCGACGCGGCAATTCGCGGTGCTCGAGACCGACAAGTCGGGCGCGACCGAGGTCAACATCGCCTCGCTGTCGGACGTGATCCAGCGCAACCCGAGCGACGCGTCGGCCTACAACACCCGCGGCGCGGCCTATGCCCGCGCGGGCAACTACGACTCGGCGATCGCCGACTTCACCAAGGCGATCCAGCTCGACCCGAACTCGGCCTCGGCCTACGGCAACCGGGCGCTGGCCTATCGCCAGTCGGGCCGCAACGACGCGGCGCTGCAGGATTTCTCCAAGGCGATCAACGCCGACCCGAACTACACCGCCGCCTATATCGGGCGGGCCAACCTGCAGCGGGCGCAGGGCAACTTCGAGGCCGCCTACGCCGACCTGAGTCAGGCGATCCGCCTCACGCCGGAGTCGGCGGAAGCCTACCACGCCCGCGGGCTGGTGCGGCAGGCGCAGGGGCAGCACCGCGCCGCGATCGGCGACTTCGACGCCGCCATCGACCGCAACCCGTTCGTGAGCGCGCCCTACGCCGCCCGCGGCCAGAGCCTGATCGCCACCAACCAGTTCGACAAGGCGATCGAGGACTACAACGCGGCCCTCAACGTCAACAACAAGGACGCGGATTCCTGGGCCTACCGCGGCCTCGCCTACGAGAAGTCCAACCGCCGCCAGGAGGCGACGGAGAGCTACCAGCGCGCCGTGGCCATCGACCAGGCCAACCCGATCGCCAAGCAGGGCTTGGGCCGGATGCAGGGCGGGATGGCGTCGCTGTTCCGGTAGGGACGGCCGTCCTCGACGCCCGGGCAGGGCCGCCCACACCACGACGCGAGAGCCCCCGGATGGATCCATCCGGGGGCTCTCGCGCATTGCGGTCACCCATGCCGGACCGTCCCCGGGGGCTCCGGAACGGCGGGGCAACGATCGGGATCGAGGCTTGGTCGAACCCGTCGCGACACCGGGGGACGGGCGGACGTCGTGGTCACGCCGCCCGGACGGTCCCGAGGAAGCGGTCCACCTCGGCCGACAGGTGGCCGGATTGCCGCGACAGCGCGGAGGCGGCCGACAGGACCTGATCCGCGGCGTGCCCCGTCTCCTCGGAGGCCCGCGCCACGCTCGTGATGGTGCCGGTGACCTGCCGGGATCCCTCCGACGCCTCGGACACGTTGCGGACGATCTCCTGGGTCGCCGCTCCCTGCTGCTCCACCGCCGAGGCGATGGCCGCCGCCACGCCGCTGATCTCCCGCACGCGGGACGTGATGGCCCCGATCGCGTTGACCGCCCGTCCCGTCGCCCCCTGGATCTGATCGATCTGGCGCGTGATGTCGTCCGTGGCCCGGGCGGTCTGCGTCGCGAGCTGCTTGACTTCCGCCGCCACCACCGCGAAGCCGCGTCCCGCCTCTCCGGCCCGCGCCGCCTCGATCGTCGCGTTGAGCGCGAGCAGGTTGGTCTGCCCGGCGATGCCGGAGATCAGGGCCACCACGTCGCCGATCTTCGCCGTGGCGGTACCGAGCGCCTGGATCAGGTCGGCCGCCTGGTCCGCTTCTGCAACCGCGGACCGGGCGAGCGCGGACGAGTCAGTGACCTGCCGGCC
This sequence comes from Methylobacterium variabile, assembly GCF_001043975.1. Lineage (GTDB taxonomy): Bacteria > Pseudomonadota > Alphaproteobacteria > Rhizobiales > Beijerinckiaceae > Methylobacterium > Methylobacterium variabile. The sequence continues at coordinate 47,076 of NZ_LABY01000095.1, read as the reverse complement.
GATCTCCTGCACGGAGGCGCCGAGCTCCTCGGCTGCCGCCGCCACGACGGTGACGTTGGTGGCGGCCTGCTCGGCGGCGGCGGCGACCTCGGTCGAGCGCGCGGCGGTGTGCGTCGCGTTGGCCCGCATGGTCGTGGCCGTGGCCTGGAGCGCCGAGGCGGCGGACGAGACCTGGCCGACCACGCCGCCGACCGCGTGCTCGAAGGCGTCCGCCATCTGGCGCATCCCGCTCCGCCGCTGCTCCTCTGCGGAGAGCCGGGCGAGAACCGTCTCCTCCTCCAGGGCCCGGGTCCGGATCAGGTTGTCCTTGAAGATCTGCACGGCCGCCGCCATCGCGCCGATCTCGTCACCCCGGTCGCGCCCCGGAACCGCGACATCGACGCGACCGTCGGCGAGGGCGTGCATGGTGCCGGTCATCCGCGTGATCGGCCGGGCGATGCGGTACTGCGCCAGCGCGAGGCCGACGCCCACCAGGACGAGGGTCGCGGCCAGCAAGGCTCCGTGCTGGATCGCAGCCATCCGCGCCTCGCCAGCCCGCATCGCCGCCTCGGAGGCCGCGGCACTCATCGCCGCCGTGGCGACCTCGGCGATCGTCAGCAACCGCGCTGCCATGTAGGGCTGGGCCTCGGACAGGCTCATGGCCGGCTCGGTTCCGCTCACCAGGCTGCGCATCGTCGCCTGCATCCGCTCGTGGATCTCGCCGGAGAAGTAGGTCCGTTCGGCCTTGTCGACGGCCTCCACCACGGCCGCCGGCAGGGGATCCGAGGCGCGCAGGGCCCGCGCGGATGTCCAATGCGCCATGGTCTGGCCCAGGGCGAAGCTCATCCGTTCGAGGCTCGCGGCGGAGACGCTGCTGCGGTCCGAGAAGCTCGAGATCACCATCACGGCCGCGGTCCCGGCCGTCGAGCGGGCGCTCCAGGCCTGGTTCTTGAGCATCAGCAACGGCCGGCTCTGCTGTGACACCCGATGCAGGTCGACCTCGAGCCGGGCGGCCATCTGCATCAGGCTCGTGTACAGGCGCTCGCCCACCTGCAGCACCTGCCCGCTGAGCGCGCGGTCGCGCTGGGCGACGTCGCGGTCCAGCGCCGCGTCGATCACGGCCCGCAGGGCGGTCTGCGCCGCATAGGCGGTCTGGACGGCGTGCCGCGTCGCGTCGAGCGTCGCGAAGCGCTCGGCGTCGCGCATGACCGAAGCGATGGTCGTATCGACGCTGGACCTGCTCCGCGCAACGAGATCCCGGCTCGCCTTCAAGACGCTCCCGGTCTGCGACAGGGCCGCGACCGCGTCGCCGCGCTCGGAGCGGACGTGCAGGATGGAATCAAGGATCAGCCCGTCGAGCCGCGCCAGCGCCGCCGCCATCTCGGCGTCCTCGTGGGCGGTCCACGCCTTCGAGAAGTTGCTCCAGGTGAGCCACGTGAGAAGCCCTCCCATCAGCAGGACGATCGACATGATGATCGTCCTGAGCGTCAGAATCCGGGTGTTTCGCCTGTTCATGACCTGCGACCTTGGAACCGGCGGACGTCCGGGTCCGCTACGTCGATTCTCGATAGAGGTAGAACGAGGCTATTAACGCAAAGTCACTACAGGGAGGCGTCAATCAAGCCCCGGATTGGCTGTCACATCACTGTGAACGTCATGCCGTTGTCGCTGCGCAAGGGCCCCGGCTCGGGGGGATGTCGGGACGGCTCTCCCCGTCGCGGGCCACGCACCAGACATCGGACCGGTGCCGGAGGAGGCCGCCTTCCCCGCCTGGACGCACGCCTTCCAGACCGATGGCCTAAGCAGACCTGCATGGCGCAACTCTGCTTAGGTCCTTGTTTGTGCATCATTTTCGCCGCCGGACCGGTGACCACTTCGGCGAATGATGCTTAGGATGCCGACGCCTCGGGCCGCCGGTATTCAGAGCAGCTTCCGGTACTGGATAAATCCTGGTCGGTCCGCCAGCGTGTCGTACAAGGCCCGCGCCGTGACGTTGGCCTCCTGGGTCAGCCAGTAGACCCGGCTGGCGCCGGCCTCACGCGCCGCCGCGTAGACCGCCTCGATCAGGGCGCGGCCGGCCCCCTGCCCGCGCGCCGCCGGCGCGGTGAACAGGTCCTGCAGGTAGCAGTAGGGACCGGCAGTCCAGGTCGAGCGGTGGAAGATGTAGTGCACGAGGCCGATCACCGCACCGTCGTGCTCGGCCACGAGGGCGTGCATCGGTTCGGCGGGGTCGTGCAGGCGGGACCAGGTGAGGTCGCTGACCTCGGGCGCGACGGTGGCGCCGTAGAAGGCGAGGTAGCCCTGCCAGAGCGGGTCCCAGGCGGCGCGCTCGTCGGGGCGCAGCGGACGGATGGTGGGGCTCGGCATGAGCGGCGATCCTCTCGGAGGCAGACGCCGCAGGGTCGCGGGGAAAGGTCCCCGGATCAAGGGCCGCGCCGGGCACGGCGCGGCCCTCTCGCGAGAGATCCTACTTCAGGTGGAACTTGTCGAAGTCGCGGTGCTCGGCCTCGATCCGGCGCACGGTGCCGGTGTGCGAGCGGTAGACCACCGTCTCGGTGCGGATCGTGCTGCGCCCGAAGCGCACGCCCTTGACCAGCGCCCCGTCGGTCACGCCGGTGAGCGCCACCACCACGTCGCCGCGGGCGAGGTCGTCGAGGGCGTAGAGGCGGTTCGGGTCGGCGACGCCCATCTTGGCGGCGCGGTCGCGCTTCTCCTGGGTGTCGAGGATCAGGCGGCCCTGCATCTGGCCGCCGATGCAGCGGAGCGCGCCCGCCGCAAGCACGCCCTCGGGCGCCGCGCCGATGCCGAGATAGATGTCGATGCCGGTCTCCTCCGGCATGGTGGTGAAGATCACGCCGGCGACGTCGCCGTCGGAGATCAGGCGCACGCCCGCACCCGTCCGGCGGATCGCCGCGATCAGGTCGGTGTGGCGCGGCCGGTCGAGCACCAGGGCGGTGATCTCGGCGGGCGGGACGCCCTTGGCCTTGGCCAGCGCGTGGATGTTCTCCTCGGGCGTCGCGTCGAGATGGACCGTGCCGGTCGGGTAGCCCGGGCCGATCGCGATCTTGTGCATGTAGACGTCGGGGGCGGCGAGCAGGGTGCCGCCCTCGGCCATCGCCATCACGGCGACGGAGCCCGGCATGTCCTTGGCGCAGAGCGTCGTGCCCTCCAGGGGGTCGACCGCGATGTCGACCTTCGGGCCGGAGCCGTTGCCGAGGGTCTCGCCGATGAACAGCATCGGCGCCTCGTCGCGCTCGCCCTCGCCGATCACCACGGTGCCGTCGATCGGCAGGCGGTTCAGCTCGCGCCGCATCGCGTCGACGGCGGCCTGGTCGGCGGCCTTCTCGTTGCCCTGGCCACGCAGGCGCGCCGCCGCCACCGCCGCCCGCTCGGTGACCCGCACCAGCTCGAGGGTCAGGATGCGCTCGATGACCTGGCTCGGTCCCGACTTCTTGGCGTCCGACATGACTTCGTGATCCCCGTGCTGCGTCTTAGGGCCGGGTCTTAGAGGAGAAACCGGCGCCGCTGAACTGAATTTTCCTAACCGGCCGGGCGATCACCAGAGGATTGCGCGGGGTCGGCCGGCCATCAACCGATTGCCGGCACGGACGGCGACTTCCGACCCCATGGCGATGACAGGCCGCTCCCCGGGCTCACTCGCGCTCGATGCGGATGAGCTGGGGCGGCTCGGACAGGAGGCCGTCCGCCGCCATCGCGTCGAGGCTCTCACGGATCGCCGCCTCGGTCGCCGCGTAGGTGATGAGCACGAGCGGCACCGGCAGGCCGGAGCGGCCGTGGCGGTCCCGCGCCGCCGCGCTCTCCGAGCGGTGCTGCAGGATGCTCTCGAGGGAGATCTCGCGCTCGGCCATCTTGGTCGCGACGCCGGCGGCGACGCCCGGGCGGTCGTGGACGGTGAGGCGGATGTAGTAGCCGCCCTCGTGGCGCTGCATCTCGGCCCGCGCCGGGGCGGTGAGGCTCGCCACCGGGCGGCCGAAGGCCGGCGGCACCCGGCCGGCCGCCACGTCGGCGATGTCGGCCACCACCGCCGAGGCGGTGGCCTCGCCGCCGGCGCCGGGACCGATCAGGGTCAGCTCGCGCAGGGCATCGGTGTCGATGGTGACGGCGTTCGTCACGCCCATCACCTGGGCGATCGCCGAGGATTTCGGCACCATCGTCGGGTGGACCCGCTGCTCGATGCCGGCCGCCGTCGCCTCGGCGACGCCGAGCAGCTTGATCCGGTAGCCGAGCTCGTCGGCCATGCGCAGGTCGAGGGGGGTGATCGCCGAGATGCCCTCGACCGAGACGCCCTCGGCGTCGAGCTCGGTGCCGAAGGCGAGGCTGGTCAGGATCGCGAGCTTGTGGGCGGTGTCGAAGCCCTCGACGTCGAAGGTCGGGTCGGCCTCGGCGTAGCCGAGCGCCTGGGCGTCCTTCAGGCAGGCCTCGAAGGTCAGGCCCTCCAGCTCCATCTGGCTGAGGATGTAGTTGCAGGTGCCGTTGAGGATTCCGTAGACGCGGGAGATCCGGTTGCCGGCCAGCGCCTCGCGCAGGGCCTTGACCACCGGGATGCCGCCCGCCGCCGAGGCCTCGAAGGCGAGCGCGACGCCGGCGGCCTCCGCGGCCCGCGCCAGCGCCGGGCCGTGATGGGCGAGGAGCGCCTTGTTGGCGGTCACGACGTGCTTGGCCGAGGACAGCGCCGCCTCGACGGTGGCCCGGGCCGGCCCTTCCGCGCCGCCGATCAGCTCGACCACGCAATCGACGTCCGCGGAGCGCGCGAGCGCCACCGGATCCTCGAACCAGGCCACGCCCTGAAGGTCGAGGCCGCGGTCGCGGGAGCGGTCGCGGGCGGCGACGGCCGTCACCTGGACCGGCCGCCCGGCGGAGGCGCTGATCGCGTCGGCGCGGCGCGCGACCATGCGGAAGACGGAGGCTCCGACGGTGCCGAGACCGGCGATGCCGAGGCGGAGGGGCTGAGTCATGGCGAGCAATCCGGGCAGGCAGGCGCCGGGCCTGAAACGTGACGGGCCCGCGGCGGCGCCCTTCTGCAACGGTTTCCGGACCCGTGCAAGGAAGCCGGCTCCTTGCGTCAAGCCGGCGCCGGCGGCCCGGCCCGGCGCGCCGCCCGCACCAGGGCGTAGAGCACGCCGGCATTGAGCAGGTGCCACAGCCAGTGGGTGCCGGCGGGCAGGAGCGGGCAGAGGGCCGCGTCGAAGGTCCGGGCGGCGAGGGACACGAGGAAGAGGACGCCGATCCCGATCAGCGCCGCGCCTGCCCGGTGTCCTGCCCGGCGCGAGGCCGCGCCGACGCCGAACAGCGCGAGCGCCGCGGGCGCGTAGGCGACCGAGCCGTTGCTCGCCGGGCCGAGGGGCTGCCCGGCGAGGCGGGACAGGGCGGGCTCGAACAGGGCGGCGGCGAGCGCGAAGGCGAGGGTGCCGGCGAGCGCCGCCGGGACGGAGAGCCCGAGGAAGCGCCGCAGGGCGAGGAAGACGTAGGCGTGGATGAACAGCGCGATCGGGATCACGTCGGCGAGCATCGCCCACTGCACCGCCAGGGTGTGGAACAGGGCGCTGCCGAGGCCGATCACCCCGACGAGGAGGGCGAAGCCGTCGGCGACCGGGTCCGGCGGGCCGGCGCGGCGCCGGAGCAGCAGGATGGCGGCGACCACGAAAGCGGCGTTCGAGGCCGCATTGAGCGGCTCGGCGAAGAATTCCGGCCCGGTGCGCTCGCAATAGTCCCGCACCGGCTCCCACCACCCCGACGCCATGCTTCCGGTCCCCGTCCCGCGGTCGCAGCGCGGCTTGCCAGCGCGGCGCGAAACCCCGATGACGGGCCTCACGGCACAGTCTGTTTGCGAGCGGCGCGGGACGCGATGCGGATCACCACCTGGAACGTCAACTCGGTCAAGCAGCGCTTAGCCCACCTCCTCGCCTTCCTGGCCGAGGCGCAGCCCGACGTGGTCTGCCTTCAGGAGCTGAAATGCGTCGACGATGCCTTTCCCCGCGCGGAGGTGGAGGAGGCCGGCTACGTGGTGGCGACCCATGGGCAGAAGGCGTTCAACGGCGTCGCGCTCCTCGCGCGCCGGCCGCTGCCGCTGCAGGAGATCCGCCGCGGCCTGCCGGGCGACGCGAGCGACGAGCAGGCGCGCTACATCGAGGCGCTGATCCCGACCGCGACGGTGCCGGTGCGGGTGGCGTCGATCTACCTGCCGAACGGCAACCCCGTCGGCACGCCCAAATACGACTACAAGCTCGCCTTCATGCGCCGCCTCCACGCCCACGCGGTGGGCTTGCGGGCGCGCGAGGAGGTGCTGGTGCTCGCCGGCGACTACAACGTGATCCCGGAGCCGGAGGATGCGGCCAACCCGGCGGAGTGGGCGAACGACGCGCTGTTCCTGCCCCAGACCCGGGCGGCGTTCCGCGCGCTCCTCAACGAGGGCTTCACCGACGGCCTGCGGGCCTGCGACGGGCGGTCCGGCGTCTACAGCTTCTGGGACTACCAGGCCGGCTGCTGGCCCCGGAACCAGGGCATCCGCATCGACCATCTCCTGCTCTCGCCGCAGGCCCTCGACCGCCTGGCCTCGGCCTCGGTGCAGAAGCACCTGCGCGGGCTCGACAAGCCGTCCGACCACGTGCCGGTGACGGTGGAGCTGGACCTCGGCTGACGGCCCCGCCGCTCAAGCCACCGCGGGCCGCAGGTAATCCGCCTGGAACTCCGCGATCTCCTGGAGCGCGGCGAGGTTGAGGATGTCCACCCGCTTGCCGCCGACCTCGACCACCCGCATCAGGCGCAGCTGCCGCAGCACCCGGTTGACGTGCACGTTCGAGAGCCCGGTCGTGTCGGCGAGATCCTGCTGCGTCAGGGGAAGGTCGTAGCCCGCCTTCGTCGCCCAGCCGACAGCGCGCAGGCGCTCGTGAAGCTCGCACAGGAGGTGGGACACGCGCTCGATGGCCGAGCGGCAGCCGACATTCATCACCCACTCGCGCGTCGTCTCCTCCTCGGCGAGCTTGGCGAGGCGCAACGCCCGCGCGACGGCGGGGTACTGCGTGGTGAGGCCGGCGAGCACCTCCCGCGGGACGCGGGCCACCCGGCAGGAGCCCAGGGTGGCCACGCTGTGGTTCAGCCGGCCGAGATGCACGAAGTCCAGGTCGCAGAGGTCGCCGGGCAGCAGGTAGGCGGTGATCTGGCGGGTGCCGGTGCGGCGGTGCCGGTAGCGGCAGGCCACGCCCTCGAGGACCAGCACGGCGCTGTCGGGCACGCAGCCCTCGCTCAGGAGGTCGAGGCGCCCCTCGACGAGCTGCGCGCCCGCGCCGAGCCCGGCCAGAACGGCCTGCTCCTCCGGGGCCAGGGGTCCATAGGCGGCCAGCTTGCGCACGATCGGGTGCATCAGGTGCCCGCCCGGGGATATCCCGACCGTGGCGAGGTTGGTCGTCAGCGTGGTCATGGGCGTCCCTCGCGGGCGACGTGCCCCGGCATCGGGACGTGATCCCGGCACCGGGCCGTCTTGAGCGAGCGGGGCGCCGCGCGCGGATCCGCGCGGGCCGCGGCGTCGCGGGCGTGAACCAGGAAGGGGATGCCCTTCGGCTGCACCGGGCGGCGGCCGGCACCATCCCGGAGCGGAGCGTCGGCGAGGACGGGCGCGCGCCTTGCAGTCCCGTCCGCGGCCCCGCCTCCTCGCGGCCCGGCGACGTGGTCGCCCGCCTTCCGGACGCGCGGCGCATCGGCCTCGATCGGCCGCCGGGTGAGATGGTGGTCGTCCCGTCGCACAACCGCTTCCTCCATCCCCGCCTCACAATCCGAGCGGGAGCAAAGGTTGTACGCACGGCCCGACACATCCGACAGAGATGGACGGCCCTTCGTGTTGTATCGAACAATCAATCACGCAAAATCTCCCTTCGTGATTAACAAATATTATTATTTGATGTTCGCGACACTACGCACGCCCAAGCTATTGTCATTTGATATCATAAAATGGCCGAGGTGCTGACGTCGTGAAATATTGTTCGTTTCCGGCGGGCGCAGCCTCCAGCCGAGGCGGGGCGTCCCGGCCGCCCACCCTGGAGAAGCGGACCGTGCCGCAACTCCGGCTGGCCACGGCCAGCATCCGCCTCCGCGCCGTGTCACCGGAGGACCTCACGCGGCTCCGACCGCATCTCGAGCCCGCGACCGTCCTGACGCACGGGAATGATCCTTCCCGACCGTGTCGTCGACAGCGGCACGATCTCGGCCGCCAACCCCCAGGACGAGAACCGGATCGAGTTCGGGCTCATCGGCCGCGAGGGGCTGGGCGGCGCCGTCCCGGTGCTCCTCGGCGCCGACTACATTCCTAAGTTGCATTCTGTGTACCCGCACCTCGTGCCGTCGTCCACGGTCGCGACGCACCATCACGGCTGACGCGGATCGGGGGGCGGAGCCGGCGCGAGCTGCCGCGCGATCCAGTCCTGGGCCGCGTCGAGATCGGCGAACTTCGGAGGCTGCGGCGAGGCCAAGCGCCCGAACCCTGCCTCGAGGAACCACAGCCCCTCCTCCTCGCCATGCGCTGCGGAGAGGCGCACCAGGACCGCGGCGAGGGCGCCATCGGCGAAGACGAGCAGCCCCTGCTCGTCCTCGGTCTCCGTCCTGACGCGCGCGGGCTGGAGCGTGAGATCCATGCGGGCCAACGGCTCTCCGCTATCTTGGTTCTGGCGCTCCCGGGCATGGCTGCGTCCCGACGGGCGTAGGCCACCTCCCGGAACGCCGCCAGATGCCGCCGATTGACCCCGGACGCCCGCCCGCGCGGGCATTTCCAGGGAAGGAACCAGGCATGAAGGCCATGATGATCGGCATCGCCCTCGTGGTCTGCGGCGCCGGGATGGCGGTGGCGCAGGGTGCGGGCGGAGGCTCGGGCGGATCCGGCGGCGGCATCGGCGGCGCGACCAGCAGCCCGAACAGCACCGGGGCCGCCGGCCAGCCGGGCATCAGCCAGGACAGCGGCAAGGGCGCCGGCCACAGCAGCCTCAGCACCGGCACGACCGGAGCGGCGGCGGTGCCGCCGGGCGAGCGCGCGGGCGGCAGCGCGACCGGCGCCGGCGAGCCGGGCCGCGCACCGCCGCGCTGACGGAACGCCGCGGGACGGAAGGCCCCTCCCCTGGAGCCGCACGACAGCGTCACCCGTCGCGGGTGGCGCGTCACCTCTCCCGGCTCCCGTTCGGGCCGCCGGGGAAAGCTGCTCAGGATGAGAATGGCGCGGCGAGAGGCGATGCGCTCCCTCGTCGCGTCGACCGGCGAGCCCGCTCGGCAGGGGCGCGCGCCCGGCTTCACTGGCCCGACGCTGGATCCCTGCCGGCCGCGCGCGTTCGATGCGGATCCGCCCAGCGAGCAGGCACTACTGGCTCCCTGAAAGCGCACCCAGAGCGAGATCCGCGCATAGCTTAGCAGTTCCGATTCGGTTGCGGCGCATGTTCTGTCAAGCATGGGAAGGCTGCGCCGGCATCGCGGCGTCGGTGACGCAGGGATGCCGGAATGATGGTCGGGAAATCGCCGGAGATTGATCCAGGTTGAAGACGGGCGTGCCGAACAGGACGATGGTCCCGTCGCGCCACGCCGGCTCTGTCCCGTCCGAACGACGGCACTCGGCCGGTGTCGCGCCCGCGGGCCGGGACCTCGTTTCCCCGAGTTCAGCGCATCAGCCCGGCCCGCCACCCTCGCGGGCGCCGCTCACGCGGCCTCCTCCTCCGGCACCACGTCCACGGCGACGCGCAGGCGCTGCGCCCCGGACCCGGCGATGATGCCGGCGACCGGCGCCACGTCGGCGTAGTCGCGCCCGCGGGCGACCACGATGTGGTCGTCCTGCACGCCGACGCCGTTGGTCGGATCGAGGCCGACCCAAGCCCCCCCGCACCACACCGCCACCCAGGCGTGGCTGGCATCCGCCCCCTCGAGCCGGGGCTGGCCCGGGGGCGGCAGGGTGCGCAGGTAGCCGCTGACATAGGCCGCCGGCAGGCCGAGACCCCGCAGGGCCGCGATCATGACGTGGGAGAAATCCTGGCACACGCCCCGCCGGCCGGCGAAGGCCGCGGCCAGCGGCGTGCCGACCTCGGTCGCCTCGGCATCGAAGGAAAAGTCGGCCCAGATGCGGCGCATCAGGTCGAAGGCGCCCGCGTAGGCGCCGCCGCCGGGAGGGAAGCTCGCCCGGGCGTAGTCGGTGATCTCGGGCAGGAGCGGCACCCGCCGGCTCGGCGCCGCGAAATGGAGCGGCGCGTCGGGGCCGAGGCCCGGATAGGTCAGCACCTGCGCCCGCACCTCCTCCCAAGGGGGACCGGTCTCCGGATCCGGCAGCGGCGGGCGCTCGACCCGCACCCGGGAGCGCGCATCGATCCGGAACTCCCGGTGCGGCGTCTCGACGGTCAGCGACACCGTGCGGTTGCCGAAGAAGTCGCCGCGCTCGGCGGAGGCGCGGGGCACGGGCTCGACCACGACCTCGTGCGAGAGCGGCGTCTGCCCCTCCCCGGCCGCCGGGGCGAGCCGCAGGGAGCAGCGGGCGAAGCCGACCGGGTTGCGGTAGGCGTAGGCCGTGAGGTGGCGCAGGCGGTAGAGCATCGGTGAGGCGGGCTCACGCCAGGGTGGCGAGGGTTTCGGGCCGGGCGGCATCCGACCCGCCCGGGAAGTAGCGGGCACCGATCGCCTCGGCGATATCCCACAGGCGCATCTCCCAGGCCGCCACAGTGTCGAGTGGCAGGGTGCCGGCCTCCGCCCCGGCGATCTCGCCCGACAGGCCCGCCACGAGGCGCACCGGCGCCTCCGCCATCCCGTCCTGGCGCAGGGACGGCAGGCCGGCCAGGCGCTCGGCCAGCCGCTCGACCTGGAAGGCGACGGAGCGCGGGTTGTAGGGGTCGAGCAGCACCATGTCGCGCACCGGCGCCAGGGCCACCCCGAGGATGTAGCGGGCGCCGTAGGAGATGCGGGAATCGACGAGGTCGAGCAGCACGCCGAGGTCGTCGGTGCTGGCGCCGGCCCCGCCGAACTCGAGGGCGAAGCGGCAGGCGTTGACCGCCCGCTCGACCCGCCGGCCCATGTCGACGAAGGCGAAGCCGCCGGCCCGGTTCATGTTCTCCTGGGCAAGGCCCGCGAGCGCCGCGGTGAGCGAGAGGGCGCGCTCGGCCCGGTCGAGGAGGGCGGCTTCGGATTCGGGGCTCTCGGCCGGCGCCTCCAGCGCGGCCAGCAGGGCGCTCAGGGCCCGCCAGGTCTCGCCCGAGAGGCGCTCGCGCAGGGCCGAGGCGTTGCGCCGGGCCGAGAGGGCGTGGCTGAGCCCGGAGCCCCACTGGCCGCCGTCCGAGAGGGCGTGGTGGGCGAGGCCCGCCGCGGTGCCCTCGGCCGAGGGCACGGCGCCCCAGGCGTGCAGCAGGGAGCGGATGCGGGCCGAGGTGGCCCGGTCCTCCTCGGCCATCGAGACGGCTCCGGCGCCGTCGAGCAGGCAGGCGGTCAGGCGGATCACCGCCTCGGCCCGCTCGAGGTGGCGGCCGAGCCAGAACAGGTTGTCGGCCGCCCGGCTCGGCAGCAGGCCGGGCACCCGGCGCACCGCGACCCGGTCGCCCGGCGGCAGCAGGCTCGCTTGCGCGGCGGTGGAGCCCGCGGCGAGCACCCAGACGTCGGCGGCGCGCACGCCCGCCCCCATCGCCACCGGGCGCACGTCCGGGCTCTCGGAGATGCGGCAGAACCCGCCGGGCATCACCCGCCAGCCCTCGGGCGTCGCGGCGGCGAAGACCCTGAGCACGAAGGGGCGCGGCACGAGCCGCGTCCCGTCCCAGACCGGGGCGGTGGAGAGCCGGACCGGCTCGTGGGCGACGAGGTCGCCGGGCCGGTCGCGCAGCACCCCGCGCAGGCGCTCGGTCTCGGCCGCGTCGCGGCCCTCGCCGAAGGCCCGGCTGGTGAAGGCCCCCTGCGCCGGCGCCGCCGCGGGCCGGAACGCCAGGGAGTCGAACCGCTCCAGCACCGTCGCGCGCTGCTCGGGGTCGCCGCACCACCAGGTCGGCAGGCCGGGCAGGCGCAGCGCCTCCCCGAGCAGCCGCTCGCACAGGGCCGGCAGCGAGGCGGCGAGCCAGGCGCTCTCGACGAGGCCGGTGCCGGGCATGTTGCCCATCGCGACGGCACCGTCCCGCAGGGCCTCGACGAGGCCGGGGGCACCGAGGCGGGAGGTGGGATTGAGTTCGAGCGGGTCGACGAAATCGCCGTCGATGCGGCGCCAGAGCACGTCGACCCGCTTCAGCCCCGCGACCGTGCGGATGAAGACGAGGCGGTCGCGCACCAGGAGGTCGTCGCCCTCAACGAGGGCGAGGCCGAGGTAGCGGGCGAGCACCGCCTGCTCGACGTAGGTGTCGCTGTAGGGGCCCGAGGACATCAGCCCGATGCGCGGCTCGGCCCGGACCGCGGCGGCGGCGAGGCCATCGCGAAAAGCCTGGAAGAACGGGGCCAGGCGCTCGACGTCGAGGGCGCCGTAGACCTCCGGCAGGGCCCGGGCCATGACCAGGCGGTTCTCCAGGGCGTGGCCGGCGCCGGACGGCGCCTGGGTACGGTCGGCGAGCACCCGCCAGGTCCCGTCGGGCCCGCGGCCGAGATCGGCGGCGTAGAAATGCAGGTGGCGCCCGCCCGGGGGCGCCACGCCGACGAGGGGCCGCAGGAACTCCGGATCGCCCGCCGCGGCGGCGGCGGGCAGCAGGCCGGCGCGGGCGAGCGCCCCCTCGCCGTAGAGGTCGGTCAGGATTGCCTCGAGCAGCTCTGCGCGTTGCGCCACCCCGGCGGCGATCGCCTGCCACTCCGCCCCCTCGATCAGGAGCGGCAGCGCACCGACCGGCCAGTCGCGCTCGGTCGCCTCGCCGTAGGCGCGGTAGGCGATGCCGGTGTCGTGGATGTGCCGCCCGGACGCCGCGAGGCGGGCCGCGATCTCGCAATCCGGCAGCCCGGCGAGGCGGTGCAGGAACCGGTCCCAGGCCGGGCGCAAGGTGCCGTCGGCCGAGACCAGCTCGTCCGGCAGACCCGGCAGGGCAGCGTAGCCGGCGGTCCAGCGCGCCAGCCGCTCCGCCGGCCCGTCCCCGGCCGGCGCCGCATCCGTCCCCGCCGGGGCCTCGCCCGCCGAGAAGGCCTTGCCTGACATGACCTCGCCCGCCAGGACCTCGCTCATCGGGGCGCGGGCGTGCGCAGGTCGAGGGTCAGCGGGAACTCGCGCCGCGGCTCCTCCGGCGGTGGGCTCACCCGGCCCGGGGTGTGGCCGTTCTCCTGGAAGCGGGCGAGGCGCCGCCCCTCGGCCTCGTAGGTGTTGACCGGGAAGGTCTCGTAGTTGCGCCCGCCCGGATGGGCGACGTGGTAGACGCAGCCGCCCAGCGACCGCCCGCTCCAGGTGTCGAGCACGTCGAAGGTCAGCGGCGCGTGGACGGGAATCGTCGGGTGCAGGGCCGAGGCCGGCTGCCAGGCCTTGAAGCGCAGGCCCGCCACCGCCTCGCCCGAGCGACCCGTGTCGGTCATCGGCAGGCGCCGTCCGTTGCAGGTGACGACGTGGCGGCTCGGCACGTAGCCGGACACCTTGACCTGAAGGCGCTCCACCGAGGAATCGACGTAGCGCACCGTGCCGCCGATGGCGCCCTCCTCACCGAGCACGTGCCAGGGCTCGAGGGCCTGGCGCAGCTCGAGCCTCACGCCGCCGCGCTCGACCTCGCCGTAGCGCGGGAAGCGGAACTCAGCCTGCGCCTCGTACCAGGCCGGGTCGAAGGCGTAGCCGGCGCGGCCAAGGTCGCCCAGCACCGCCTGGAAATCCTCCCACAGGAAGTGGGGCAGCATGAAGCGGTCGTGCAGAGCCGTGCCCCAGCGCACGAAGCCGCCCTCCTGCGGCTCGCGCCACAGCCAGGCGACGAGGGCGCGCAGGAGCAGCTGCTGGGCGAGGCTCATGCGGGCCTCGGGCGGCATCTCGAACGAGCGGAACTCCAGGAGGCCGAGGCGCCCGGTCGGGCCGTCCGGCGAGTAGAGCTTGTCGATGCAGATCTCGGCCCGGTGGGTGTTGCCGGTGACGTCGGTGAGGATGTTGCGGAAGAGCCGGTCGACGAGCCAGAGCGGCACCTCCGGACCATTCGGGGGCGGCACCTGGGCGAGCGCGATCTCGAGCTCGTAGAGCCCGTCGTGGCGCGCCTCGTCCATGCGCGGCGCCTGGCTGGTCGGGCCGACATAGAGGCCCGAGAACAGGTAGGACAGCGACGGGTGGCGCTGCCAGTACAGGACCAGGCTCTTCAGGAGGTCCGGCCGGCGCAGGAACGGCGAGTCGGCCGGGGTCGGGCCGCCGAGCACGACGTGGTTGCCGCCGCCGGTGCCGGTGTGGCGCCCGTCGATCATGAACTTCTGCGCGCCGAGCCGGGTCTGGCGGGCATCGGCGTAGAGGCCGGTGGTGATCTCCACCGCCTCGCGCCAGCTCTTGGCCGGCTGCACGTTGACCTCGATCACGCCGGGATCGGGCGTGACCTTGACCACGGACAGGCGCGGGTCGAAGGGCGGCTCGTAGCCCTCGACGTGGAGCGGCTGGCCGATCTCGGCCGCGGCCTCCTCGAGGATCGCGAGGAGCGCCAGATACTCGTCCGCCCGCTCGACCGGCGGCATGAACACGCAGAGTACCCCGTCCCGCGGCTCGACCGCCAGCGCCGTGCGCACCGCCACGCCCACCGGGGCCTTGGTGCGCTGCGGTGCGGTGCCGGATTGGAGCGCGCCGCGCTGCTCCAGGGGATCCTGGGGCGCGTAGTAGGGGTAGGAGCTCGGCGGCACGAACGGCAGCGAGGCGAGCGGCAGGCGGAAGCCCGCCGGCGAATCGCCCGGCACCAGGTAGATCGCGCCGCGCTTGAGCTGCCAGGCCTCCGAGACCCAGTACCGCTCGGGGCCGACCGCCAGGTTGGCGAGCGGCAGCACGTAGCCGACCGCCGTCTCGAGCCCGCGGGTGAACACCCGGGCCATGCGCCCCTGCGATTCCTCGTCGCCGACCATGGGCTTGAGCGGCGTGACGTTGACCGGCAGCTCCGCGGCCTTGCGCTCCCAGTACTCGGGATCCTCGAAGACCGGCTGCACGTAGGCGTCGAGGCCGAGGCGGCGGGCGAGGCCGTGGACGACGGCCTCGGCGTCCTTGATGCCGGCCTCGCGCGGGCCGGTCTCGCCGGCGATGAGGGCGGGGTCGCGCCAGACCGGCTCGCCGTCCTTGCGCCAGTAGAGCGCGAAGGCCCAGCGCGGCAGGCTCTCGCCCGGGTACCACTTGCCCTGGCCGTAATGCAGGAAGCCGCCGGGGCCGAAGCGCTCGCGCAGGCGGCGGATCAGCTGGTCGGCCAGGCCCCGCTTCGTCGGCCCGACCGCGGCGGCGTTCCACTCAGGGGATTCGAAGTCGTCGACCGACACGAAGGTCGGCTCGCCGCCCATGGTCAGGCGCACGTCCTGCTCGGCGAGGTCGCGGTCGATCCGGTCGCCCAGCGCGTCGAGGGCGGTCCAGGCCTCGTCCGAGAACGGCTTCGTCACCCGGGGCGCCTCGGCGACGCGGGTCACGTGCATCTCGAAGCCGAAGGTGACCTCCGCCGGATCGGCGAGGCCGGCGATCGGCGCCGCCGAGCGGTAATGCGGCGTGGCCGCCAGCGGGATGTGACCCTCGCCGCAGAGCAGGCCCGAGGTGGCGTCGAGCCCGATCCAGCCGGCGCCCGGCACGTAGGCCTCGGCCCAGGCGTGGAGATCCGTGAAGTCGGTGGAGGTGCCGGCGGGCCCGTCCACGGCGGTCGTGTCGGGCACGAGCTGGAGCAGGTAGCCGGAGACGAAGCGGGCGGCGAGGCCGAGGCGGCGCAGCACCTGCACCATCAGCCAAGCGGAGTCGCGGCACGAGCCGCTGCCCTTGGCGAGCGTCTCGGCGGGGGTCTGCACCCCCGGCTCCATCCGCACGACGTAGTTCACGGAATCGCGCACCAGCGCGTTCAGCGCGACCAGGAACTGCACGGTGCTGGGCTCGTCCGGCAGCCGCGCCATCAGGGCGTCGATCTCCGGCCCGCCCGCCTCGACCGCCAGGTAGGGCGCGAGCTCCGCCTTCAGGTCATCCGGGTAGGCGAAGGGCCGGGTCTGGGCGTAGTCCTCGACGAAGAAGTCGAACGGGTTGATCACCGCCATGTCGGCGACGAGGTCGACCTCGATCCGGAACTCCGTCGTCTTCTCGGGGAAGACTAGCCGGGCGAGCCAGTTGCCGTTGGGATCCTGCTGCCAGTTCACGAAGTGGTTCGCCGGCGTGACCTTGAGGGCGTAGCTCTCGATCCGGGTGCGCGTGTGCGGCGCCGGCCGCAGGCGGATCACCTGCGGCCCGAGGGAGATCGACCGGTCGTAGGTGTAGGACGTGACGTGGTGCAGGGCAGCCTTGATCGACACGACGACTCCGAACCTTCTGCTGGGTGAGACTTGTGCGTCCGCCGGCCTGTCCCGCGCGTCCCGTGGGTTCTACACGGCGGGCGGGTCCGCGTCAGCCGCGGCGTCGGGGTGCGAACCGGGTCGCTTGTCGCTAGGTCATCGGATGGCCTCGTCCCGGGCGGCACGGCGAAAAAATGAGGCAAGTCCCGTGCCGCCGCCGGCGGAACTTCCAGCTGGTCAAACCCCTTGGTGAGGCCAGGACCCGCCGGGTTCCGCCCGGGCGTCTCGCCCGCGGCACCCCGCGGGCGAGACGCTCGATGAAGATCTTCCAGTGCCAGGCCTGCGCCCAGCCGGCCCATTTCGAAGCCGACGCGTGCGAGAGCTGCGAGTGCCGCCTCGGCTACGACCCCGAGCTCGCCGACATGACGGCCCTGCTCAAGGCGGGCGCGCGCTGGCGCGGCCTCGCCGACCCGCGCCGGCAGTACCGTCCCTGCGCCAACCGCGAGTCGGGGGGCTGCAACTGGCTGGTGCCGGCGGGCTCGCCCGAAACCTACTGCATCGCCTGCCGGCACAACCGGGTGGTGCCGGACCTCTCGATCCCCTGGAACCAGACCCGCTGGCGCGAGGTCGAGGCCGCCAAGCGCCGGCTGTTCTACGCCATGCTGCGCCTGCGCCTGCCGCTCGCCTCGCGGCGGGAGGACCCGGCCGGCCTCGCCTTCGACTTCCTGGTCGACCCGGCGGAATCCTACCTGATCGGCCCGCCGGTGCTGACCGGGCACGACAACGGCCTCATCACCCTCAACATCGCGGAGGCCGACGACGTCGAGCGCGAGCGTCGGCGCACGCAGTTCGGCGAGCACTACCGCACGCTGCTCGGACACTTCCGCCACGAGATCGGGCACTATTTCTGGAACGTGCTGGTGCGCGCCGATCCCTGCCTCGAGGCGTTCCGCGCGGTGTTCGGCGACGAGCGGGCCGATTACGGCGCGGCGCTCCAGCGCCACTATGCCCACGGCCCGGAAGAAGGCTGGCAGGAGACCTTCGTGTCGGCCTACGCCACCTCCCACCCCTGGGAGGACTTCGCCGAGACCTGGGCGCACTACATGCACATCGTCGACACGCTCGAGACCGCGAGCCAGTTCGGGGTGCGGGTGCAGCCCAAGCTCCAGAGCGGGCCCGCCCTGCACGCCCCGATCTCGCTCTCCGCCAAGGTCGACTTCGACCCCTACCGCAGCCCGGATTTCGGCCAGCTGATCGAGGCCTGGCTGCCGCTCACCTTCGCGATGAACTCGCTCAACCGCAGCATGGGCCAGCCCGACCTCTACCCCTTCCGGATGACCCCGGCGACGATCGGCAAGCTGTCCTTCGTGCACGATCGCATCTACGCCCGCACCGACGCGCCCGAGGCCGACCTCGGCACCCTGCGGGCGGTGATCGCCGGCCTGCGCCACCGGGTGGCGGCGCCGCGCTCGGCGTGAGGGCGGGCCGCGTTCCGCTTCGTTCTGCACCATCTGCGGCTCTGGATCCCGGGCTCCGCTTTCGCGGCCCCGGGATGACCCTGCGCCGTGGTAAACGCCACCTGACAATTCACTGCCCGGAACGACGTGAAGCATCGCGCTCGTACCCGCGTGGTCGCAGCACGCCGGCCCCCGCGAGCCACATTCCGGTGCGGCCCGCGCCTCACCCCGGGCACAAAGAACCGCCACTCTCCCAGCCATGCCGCCGGCCGGCCGCATCGCATGTCAGATCTTCCCCGCAAGCTTAGCTGTGGCGGGGTCGCAACACCCTGAAAGCATCCCAGGTTTGCCCCAGACCGCACCTTGCTCCGCCGCGTTCCCGCCATAAACCGGCGGCACCTCAACGGCCACGTTAAACGACTGTCCCCACAGTGATTTATCGCGGTGTTTCCGGGTTCCCCGGGATCGCGGGCAGCGCTGGCGGATTGACCCTCACGGGGTCGTTTCGCGTGAGCCGTCCCGGGACGGCGCAGGGAGCGGGACCGGGGAAAAACCGGCCTTTCAAGAAACTACGGGTACGGGACAGGGCCATGGACGCGCGTCACACCACCGACAAATCGAAGCTGCCCAGCCGCTACGTGACCGAGGGTCCGGACCGCGCGCCGCATCGCTCGTACCTGTACGCCATGGGTCTCACCCGCGAGCAGATCCACCAGCCGCTGATCGGCGTGGCCTCGTGCTGGAACGAGGCGGCGCCCTGCAACATCTCGCTGATGCGCCAGGCGCAGGCGGTGAAGAAGGGCGTCGCCGCCGCCGGCGGCACCCCGCGCGAGTTCTGCACCATCACGGTCACCGACGGCATCGCCATGGGCCATCGCGGCATGCGCGCCTCGCTGCCGTCCCGCGAGGTGATCGCCGACTCGGTGGAACTCACCATGCGCGGCCACGCCTACGACGCGCTCGTCGGGCTCGCCGGCTGCGACAAGTCCCTGCCCGGCATGATGATGGCGATGGTGCGCCTCAACGTGCCCTCCGTCTTCATCTACGGCGGCTCGATCCTGCCCGGCACCTTCCGAGGCCAGCCGGTCACCATCCAGGACCTGTTCGAGGCGGTCGGCAAGCACTCGGTCGGCGCGATGAGCGACGACGACCTCGAGGAGCTGGAGCAGGTCGCCTGCCCGTCGGCCGGCGCCTGCGGCGCGCAGTTCACCGCCAACACCATGGCGACCGTCTCCGAGGCGATCGGCCTGGCGCTCCCCTATTCGGCCGGCGCCCCGGCGCCTTACGAGATCCGCGACCGGTTCTGCGCCACCGCCGGCGAGATGGTGATGGAGCTGCTCGCCAAGAACATCCGCCCGCGCGACATCGTCACCCGCAAGGCGCTCGAGAACGCCGCGACCGTGGTGGCGGCCTCCGGCGGCTCGACCAACGCAGCGCTCCACCTGCCGGCGATCGCCCATGAATGCGGCATCGAATTCGACCTGTTCGACGTCGCCGAGATCTTCAAGCGCACGCCCTACATCGCCGACCTGAAGCCCGGCGGGCGCTACGTCGCCAAGGACCTGTTCGAGGTCGGCGGCATCCCGCTCCTGATGAAGACGCTGCTCGACGGCGGCTTCCTGCACGGCGACTGCATGACGGTCACCGGCCGCACCATCGCCGAGAACCTCGCCAAGGTATCCTGGAACGCCAACCAGGACGTGGTGCGCCCCTCGAGCCAGCCGATCACCGCGACCGGCGGCGTCGTCGGCCTCAAGGGCAATCTCGCCCCCGAGGGCGCGATCGTGAAGGTTGCCGGCATGCCGCCGGAGAAGCAGACGTTCGCCGGCCCCGCCCGGGTCTTCGACAACGAGGAGGCCTGCTTCGAGGCGGTGAAGAACCGCACCTACAAGGAGGGCGAGGTCCTGGTGATCCGCTACGAGGGCCCGCGCGGTGGCCCCGGCATGCGCGAGATGCTGGCGACCACCGCCGCCCTCTACGGCCAGGGCATGGGCGACAAGGTGGCGCTCATCACCGACGGGCGCTTCTCGGGCGCCACCCGCGGCTTCTGCATCGGCCATGTCGGCCCGGAGGCGGCGGTGGGCGGCCCGATCGGCCTCCTCAAGGACGGCGACATCATCCGCATCGACGCGATCCAGGGCACGCTCTCGGTCGACCTCACGGATGACGAGCTCGCCCAGCGCCGCGCGGCCTGGCAGCCGCGAGCCAACGATTCGACCTCGGGCTACCTGTGGAAGTACGCGCAGACCGTCGGCCCGGCGGTGACCGGCGCGGTGACGCATCCGGGCGGGGCCCAGGAGACGCTCTCCTATGCGGATATCTGAGGCCGGCCTGCCCGTCCGGGCGGGCCGCTGGCTCCTTCTCGCGCTCCTCGGCCTGGTGATGGCCGGGGCCGGCCCCGCCGCTGCGCTCGACGCGGCGGTGCGGACACCGGTGCCGGCGGCCACAGGCTACCGCAACGCCCGCGAGGCGATGCGGACGGGCATGCGCGACTACAACGCGGGCGACAAGGAGGGTGCCGCCCGCGCCCTCGAATACGCCGCGGGGCAGGGCCACGCCCTGGCCCTGTGGAAGCTCGGCCGCATGTACGCGGAGGGTGACGGCGTCCCGCACGATGATCTCAAGGCGTTCGAGTTCTTCTCAAAGATCGCCGACGAGAACGCCGACGAGGGCCCGGAGGCTCCCAATGCGGGCGTGGTGTCGAGCGCCTTCACGGCGCTCGGGCGCTACTTCCTCGACGGGATCAAGGGCTCCTACGTCCGCCCGAACGTCGAGCGTGCCTACGACATGTTCAACTACGCGGCGACCTACTACGGCGACCCGAACGCGCAGTACAACCTCGCCCGCCTCTACCTCGACGGCACCGGCGTGCAGCAGGATCCCCGGCAGGCGGCGCGCTGGTTCAACCTCGCCGCCGAGAAGGGGCATCCGGCCGCCCAGGCCCTGCTCGGCCAGCTCCTGATCAACGGCCAGGGCGTCACGGTGCAGCGCGCCCGCGGCCTCGCCTGGCTGACGCTCGCCCGCGACGCCGCCGAGGGGCCGAAGGACCAGTGGATCGTCGCCTTGCAGGAGCAGGCGATGGCGGCCGCCAACGAGCGGGACCGGGCGGAGGCCCAGGCCCAGGTCGACGGCTTCTACCGCCGCAGCGCCAAGGGACGCTGACGATTCGGGGCGCTGAGGGATCGCGACGCCGACCGAGGGGACGCCCGCGCCCCCTCCGCCTTTCCGCCCTCAGCCCTGCCGGGCGCTGAGCGCGGCCTGGAACGACGGGCGCTCCAGGATTGCCGCCACGTAGGCCGAGAGGCGCGGCCAGCGCCCGGCATCGACCGCCTCGCCGGCGAGATGCAGGTTGTGGAATCCGGTCACGACCGAGATGTCGGCCAGGCTGAAGGTGCCGCCGACGAGGAACGGTCCGTCGATCTGCCCCTCGAGATAATCGAACAGCCGCGGCAGTTCCTCGCCCATGCAGCGGGCGACAGCGGCCTCGTCGCAGGGCTGATTCATGAATCTCGGCCGCAGCACCCGCTGCACGAATGGCTTGACCAGCAGCGGAAACAGCTCGGTATCGCCGAGCTCGTCGAACCAGATCGCCCGGCCGAGGTCGCGGGCCGTCGCCGGCAGCAGGGCCGGCTCGGGATGGCGACGCTCCAGATACTGGATGATCGCCGAGGAATCGGCGAGGCGAAAATCCTCGTCCTCCAGGGCCGGGATCTTGCCGAACGGGCTCGCCGCCCGGAAGCGCGGGTCGGGATCGTGGAACCGCAGCGGCACGTGCCGGACCTCGACGCCCTTCTCGGCGAGGACGACGAGCACCTTGCGGACGAACGGCGACAGGCTGGTGCCGTAGAGTTTCATCGGGCCCTCTCTTGCTGTTTCCTCGGCGGCCGGACGAGGGCCGCCGGCGCGGTATCGCACCGGACCCGCCCGGACGGCACCCCTTCCCGCCTGGAAACCGCCGGCCTGCCGGCCCATACTGCCGGTCAGGCCGCTCCCGGCCCGGAGACCGTGGCCGACCGTGGACGACACCTTCGAACTGCGCGAGCGCCTGTCCCGCGCCTGGCGGGCGGTGTTCGACAACGCCGTCGAGGCCGGCAGCCCGCCCGAGGCGGTCGTCGAGACCATGACGGCGGTGGCCCATGCGCGCTTCGCCGAGTTGTTCGGGACGGCCGCGGCGGCGAGCTACCTCGCGCTCCTGGCCGAGCAGATGCGCGACGTCGACCACGACGAGGCCGAGACCCTGATCCGCGGCGAGGCGCCCGGCCCGGCGCCTTTCGAGGCGGGCGGGGGCGAGGCGGCGATGGACCCGGCCTGGATCGACCGCGACCCGGTCTGAGCGCGCCCCATGGATCGCCCCGTGCGCCAGCGCACATGACGGAGCGTGGGGGCGGGAACGGGGGCCGGCATCGACGATTACCCGGCGCAGGACCCACCACGCGCTGACCGTCGAGCGCCACCATGATCTTCCGGCCATCCATCGCCGTGATCGCCTGGGCCGTCTTCTGCTTCACGGCGCAGCCGCACCGGGAGCAGGCGACACCTCAGGATCCGGTGCTCCTCTCCGGCATCGAGGCCGACCTCGCCAGCCGCAAATGCGACGGCGTGCGGATCGACCCCGACCGTTTCCGCGCCTTCTCGTCCCGGACGCAGCTCAACCACGCCGACTTCTTCCAGAAGACCCGTTCCGTCCGCCTCCAAGCCGCCCTCGACGACCTCGACACCCGGCTGCGGACCGACCGGCGGGCGGCCTGCGAGGCGATCTGGATCGCCTACGGTCCGGCGAGCGAGCTGCGGTTGCTGCGGCGGAGCTGAGCGACGGGCCGATACGAGAAAGCCCGGCCTCGCGGCCGGGCTCCTCGTCGTTCAGCGGATCCGGTGGGTTCAGGCTGTGGCCTGGATCCAGCGGAAAAGGTCGCCCTTCGGGGCGGCGCCGACCTTCTGGCCGGCGAGCTCGCCGCCCTTGAACAGCATCAGCGTCGGGATCGAGCGGATGCCGTACTGCGAGGCGATGCCCGGGTTCTCGTCGACGTTGACCTTGGCGATCTTCACCCGGCCGTTCATCTCGCTGGAAATCTCCTCCAGCGCCGGGCCGATCGCCCGGCACGGGCCGCACCACTCGGCCCAGAAATCCACCACGACGGGCTCCGCCGATCGCAGCACGTCCTGCTCGAAGCTCGCGTCGGTCACCTTCACGGTCGCCATCGCAACAATCCTTTCCGGTCATGAAGCCGGCCAACGCTGCGGACCGGCCCGCGTGGGGGTGAAGTTAAGAACCGTCCGGGGGCCGATCAAGCGCAGCGGCCAAGCCATCCCCGCTCTGCCCGTGTGCCAGCGCACCGATCACGCGAGCATGTCGAGGGCGGCCGCGCATTCCTCCGGGGTGAGGCGGTGGACGACCGGCCCGGCGGTCCAGACCAGGAGCGGGTGCAGGGCGCGGCCGGGATAGATCGTCCCGAGGAGGCGCGCGTAGAGCGCGACCTGCGCCGCCTGGCTCCGGGGCGGCCGCGCGCCGGGGGCCGGGGGCCGGCCGGTCTTGAAGTCGGCGAGCCAGACCGCCTCGCCGGTCACCGCGATGCGGTCGACCCGGCCATGCACCGGACGCGGGACGCCCGCGACCACGATGCTGCCGGCGAGCGTCACCTCCGCCCGGGCCTCGGGCCCGAATAGCACCGCGAGGTCGGGATCGTCGAGGAGCCGCAGGGCCTCGGCCGCGATGGCCGCTCGCCTGGCGGGATCGAGGCCCGGGGCGCGGGCGGCCACGAAGGCGTCCGCGGCTGCCGGGCGGCGCCCGGCCGGGAGGCCGGGCAGGTGCTCGAGCAGGGCGTGGACCAGCACGCCGCGGCGGCGCGCCGCCGGGTCGCTGGAGCGGGCATCCGAGCGGCGCGGCTCGTCGGCGGCGCCGAGTCCGGAAGGACGCAGGGGCGGCAGCGGCTCGGCCTCGGGCGTCACCGGCCGGTGCAGCCAGTCCGGCACCGCCTCCGGCGCGGGGGCCGGCACCGCGGTGGCGGGAACGGCCGGGAGGGCGGCGCCCTCGCGCCAGCTCTCCGCCGGGCCGTAGGGCATCTCCGCCACCTCGACGCCGCCGAAGGCCTGGACGAGGCCGTGGCGGATCATCTCGCACCAGGCCTCGGCCGGGGTCTCCTTGTCATTGCCGGCATACGGCGCGATCACCAGCCGGTCCTTGGCCCGGGTCATGGCGACGTAGAGCAGGCGGTTGTGCTCCTCGCGGCCCTTCTCGTGCAGGGCGTCGCGGGCGGCCGCCACCGCCGGGCTGTCATGGGCCTTGGCGCTCGACCAGACCGGCACGGTGCTGCCGTCGGCAAGCCGCATCGGGATCAGGGCCGGGTCGCGGCCGAGCGCCTCGCAGCCGTCGAGCACCAGCACCAGGGGTGCCTCGAGGCCCTTGGCGCCGTGCACCGTCATCACCCGCACCTCGTCGCGGGCGGCGTCGAGGTCGCGCTTCACCGTGTGGCCGCCGGCGTCGCGCCCGCCGCTCGGCGCGTAGCGGGCGAGGAAGCCGGTGAGCGAGGGCGCGTCGGGCCCGGCCTCGGCCTGGGCGGCGGCGGTGAGGAAGACGTCGATGGCGTCGCCCGCCTCGCCGCCGAGGCGCTGCACCAGCAGGGCCCGCCCGCCGAGGGGGCCGAGCAGCTCGGCGTAGAAGCCGAACGGCCCGTGCGCCCGGGCGAGCGCGCCCCACCGCTCCAGGGCCGCGACGCCGCGCCCGGCCGCCGGGTCGCCGGCCTCGGCGCGCCGCCGCAAGGCCGCGACCAGGGGTTCGGCCGGGTCGCGGCCGGCCGCGATGCCGACGAGGTCGTCGTCGGTGAGGCCGACGAGCGGCGTCTTCAGCGCGGTCGCGAGCGTCAGGTCGTCCTGCGGCAGCAGGGCGGCGCGCCCGGCCGCCACGAGGTCGAGGACCGCGATGTGGGCGGCGATGTCGAGGCGGTCCTGCCCCGCCACCGGCACGCCCTCGGCCTTGAGCGCCCGGATCACGCCCTCGAAGGCGGCGGAGCGCTTGCGCACCAGGATCAGCACCTCGCCGGGGCGCCAGACCCGGCCGGCTTCGTCTCCTTGCGTGGTCCAGAGCCGCACCGCCCGCGCGACCCGGCGGGCCGTCACCAGGGCGGGGGCGCCGGCCTCGATCGCGTCGACCGGGTGGGTCCAGGCGTCGGGCTCCTCCTCGGCGCTCGGCCGCTCGACCGGCCACAGCTCGACTTGGCCCGGCGCCCGCACCCGGGCGGTGGAGTGCACAGTGCCGACGGCCAGGTCGCCGAAGGACAAGCCGCGGTAATGCGCGTCGATGGCGAAGGTGGCGTCGACCGCCCGCAGCACCCCGATGGCCGAGCGGAACGACAGGGTGAGGCCGACATCGGCGAAGGGCAGCCCGGCCCCGGCGGCGGCCCGCTGCCAGGCCCGCCGCGTGGTCTCGAACTCCTCCGGCGCGGCGCCCTGGAAGCTGTAGATCGACTGCTTCGGGTCGCCGACGGCGAAGCGGGTGCGGGCGAGCCCGTTCCCCGCCTCGCGCGCGCCGTCCCCGGCGCAGAAATCCTCGGTGATGCGGCGCAGGATCTCCCATTGCTGCGGGTTGGTGTCCTGCGCCTCATCGATCAGCACGTGGTCGACGCCGCGGTCGAGCTTGTACAGCACCCAGGCCGAATCGACCCGCGTCAGCAGGTCCAGGGTCTTGTGGATCAGGTCGTCGAAGTCGAGGGCGCCGAGGCGCGCCTTCTGCGCCTCGACCCGGCGGTTGATCTCGGCCGCCAGCGTGAACAGGGCCCGGGTGCGGTCGAGCGCGCGGGCGGCCTTCAGGGTGTCGCGCAAGGACGCGAGCCGGGCCTGCTCGGCGAGCAGCGCCTCCTTGGCGGCCGCCGGCACCGCCTTGGTGCCGAGGCTCGACGCGGCGTAGGGATCGCCCTCGCCCTCGTCCTTGAAGAACGCCGCGAGGATCAGCGGCAGCCGCGCCGGCCCCTCGGCCGAGGCGGCGAGCGCGAGGGCATCGGCCCGCTTCTCGTCGGTGGCCTTGGTCGTGCGCAGGGCCGCGATCAGGCCGGCGAGGTTGGGGCCCCCGTCGAGCATCCGGGCCTCAATCGCCGGCACGGTCTCGCCGGGCTCGAGCCCGAGGGCGCCCCGCAGGGCGTCGAGGCGGGCCGGGAGGCCGTCGGGGTGTCCGGTCAGGCTGCGGTTCTGGACCGCCGCGACCATCGCCCGCCGCAGGGCCTCGCCCGCCGCCTCCGGCGCGACGAGGGCGAGGGCCTCCGCCAGATCCGGATGGCGCGAATCGACCGCGTCGGCGAGGACGTTGTCGATGGTCCGGTCGATCGCCTCGCGGGTCTGAGCCTCGTCCAGCACCACGAAGCGGGCCGGCACGTTGGCCTCGAACGGCACCAGGTGCAGCAGCCGCTCGCACAGGGCGTGCAGGGTCTCGATCTTGAGCCCGCCCGGCGTCTCGACCGCCCGGGCGAAGAGCCGGCGAGCCCGCCGCAGGGTGGCGTCGTCCGGCGCCTCGCCCTCGAGGGCCGTCAGCTCGGCATGAAGCGCCGGCTCGTCGAGGGTGACCCAGCGGCCGAGGCGCTCGAACACCCGGATCGCCATGTTGGCGGCGGCCGCCTTGGTGAAGGTGAGGCAGAGAATCTTGGCCGGGGCGGCGCCGTGCAGCAGCAGGCGCACCACCCGGTCGGTGAGCACCTTGGTCTTGCCCGCCCCCGCATTGGCCGACACCCAGGCCGAGGATCGCGGATCGGCCGCACGGCGCTGCGCCGCCTGCGTGAGGCCGTCGACCACGAAACCCTCGATGCCCATCCGCCCTCACGCGCAACGCCACGCTCTACCGTGCCGCGCTCATAGCGAACGAAGCGTTGCCTCACGCGGGGCCGGGCGGTGATGCACAGGGATTTCGGGAAGCGTGGCGGTGGGAGCACAGGGTGAGTACCCCGCGCGGGCGGCGACCGCCCCGTGCGGACGAGGGCGCGGGATCCCCCTCCACGGGGAGAGGTCGGGGCGCGCATCGGCCCCGCCCTCTACTCCTCCCCCTCGATCAGCGACCACTCCCGGACCCGCGCCAGGTGGTCGTAATCCGAGTACGCCTTGGCGTATTTCGGGTACGGCCGGGACAGGTAGGACGCCTCGCCGGCCATGAACGCGCCGACGAGCTGGCGCAGGCCGGCGACGTGGGCGTCGACGAGCTCGGGCAGGCTGCGTCCGTCGCCCCGCGGGGGCTTGAGCGGGGCCGGGTCCAGGGGGGACTTGCCGCCGCCGGCCCGGACGTAGAGCAGATCGGGCGTCTCGGTCGCCGGCGCCAGGCCTTTGAAGGCGCCGGCGCGCAGCATCGCGGCCTCCAGCGTCAGCTGGGGCGAGAAGCCGGCGAAGACCTCGCGGGCGCTCGGAGGCTGGCCGGTCTTGAAATCGATGATCGTGTGGCCGCCGTCGCGGCGGGTCTCGATCCGGTCGGCCCGGGCCCGCAGGGTGAGGACGTGGCCGCCCGGGATGTCGAGGGCCCAGCGCCCGCCGGCCTCCGGGTGGACCTGCCGCAGGCCCGGGCGGCGCTCGGCCTCCCAGGCGAGAAAGGCCTCGGCCAAGCGCACGAAGCGCGGCCACCACTCGGCGTAGAGCTCCGGATAGGCGTCGGAGATCGGCCCGAAGGCGTTGGCGGCGAGCTCGTAGAGGACCCGGTCGGCCTCCTGGAGATCCGGCAGCGCCGTGGGGAAACGCTCGGCGAAGCCGCCGAGGACCGCGTGCACGATGGTGCCGCGGTCGCTGGCGCCCGGCTGCACCGCCACCGGCTCCAGGGCGTCGAGGCCCAGCACGTGGCGGGCGAAGATCCCGTAGGGATCGCGCACCAGGGTCTCGATCTCGGTGACGCTGAGCGAGCGCGGGAAGAGGCCCGGGTCGGGCCGGGGCGCCGGCCGGCGCCGGCGCGGCGGCAGGGGGCCGGTGCCGGCGTCGAGGGCGGCGGCCAGCGCCCGGTAGCGCTGCCCGCCCCGCACGAGGTCGGTCCAGGGCTCCTCCCCGGCGAAGGCCCGCAGACGCTGCAGGAAGCGCGACGGCACGGTCGGTGCGCCCTCGCGCTTGTGCGCCCGGGTGATGATCGCGTCGGGGCAGCCGAGCGCCTGGACGAAGTCGTGGGCGGTCTGGCCGAGGCGGCGCTCCGGCGACGGCAGGCCGACGCGGCCCCGCATCGGCCGGTTGAGGAAGGCGTCGGTCTCGGCCTTGGGCGGCCACACGCCCTCGTCGAGGCCGCCGAGGACCACCCGGTCGACGGAGAGGAGCCGCGCCTCGAGCAGGCCGAGGATGCGCAGCCGCGGATGCGGGCTGACGTTGCGCCGGGACACCACCCGCTCGCGGGCGAGCGCCGTGAAGAAGGCCGGGTAGTCCGAGAAGCGGCCGCCGAGCAGGCCCGGCTCGGAGAGCGCCATGTCGTCGAACAGGGCGTCGAGCACCGCCACCGAGGCGTCGGGCTCCGGCTCGTCCTCCTCCGGCCCCTCCATCAGGAGGTCGCAGGCGGCGCGGTGGCGGTGCGCGATGGCGATCAGGTCGTCGGGCGCGTCGTCCTCGTCGGCGAAGAAGTCGCGGAAGGCGACCGAGAGGCGCAGCAGCAGGTCCTCGGCCGCCTCCCAGTCCTCCGTAGTGAGGCGCCGGCGAGGCCGGGGATCGTGCGGACGCTCCTCGGTGCGGGCGAGCCGCAGGGCGTCCTCGATGCCGGAGAAGCCCTTGGCGGGCGCAGGACCACGCAGGACGCCGATCTCCAGCGCGCTCGCCGCCCGCTCGACCTGCGGGCGGGAGAGGCCGAGGCGCACCATCGGATGGGCGAGGAGCGCCAGCACCCGCTCGGGCTTGGCGTCGAGCGCCGCGACGTCGGCGGCGAGCCGCGCGAGCCGCCCGGCCGGGCTGCGCGCCAGGGGCTCGCCCGCGGAATCGTCGGCGACGATGCCCCAGCGCCGCAGCTCGGCCGCGACCCTGAGCGCCAGCGCCCGGTCCGGCGTGATGAGGGCGGCGGTCCTGCCCGGCTGCTCCAGCGCCTCGCGCAAGGCGACCGCGACGGCCAGCGCTTCCTCGCGCTCGTCGGCGGCCTCGACCACCCGGATCCCGGCGGCGCCGTCGCGGGCGAGCCCCGCCCGGACCGCCGGATCGAGGTCGGCCCAGGCATCCGTCGTCTCGGCCGGGCGCAGGGCCTGCGACAGCAGGCCGGCCCGGGCCGCGGCGGCCGGGTCCGGGCGGCCGAGGGGGATCACCTCGGCCCGGTCGAGGGCGAGGAAGTCCCGTCCGACGAGGCGGTGCAGCACCGCCTGCGGGTGGGCGTGGGCCGCCGCCTCGCCGGTGCCGCCGGGATCGATGGCGCTCCAGCCGGCGGCGTCGAGGTCGCGATCGAGGCCCGGCAGCACCACGGCGCCGCGGGGCAGGCCGGCGATCGCCGCGATCAGCCGGGCGGTGGCCGGCACCGAGCCCGTGGAGCCGGCGACGATCACCGGGTGGGCCGGGCGCTCGCGGGCGAGGCGGGTGGCCTCCGCCAGCACCAGGGCGCGGCCGCGCTGGACCGGGTCGCTCACGCCGCGATCGGCCAGGATCTTCGGCCAGTGCTCGGCGGCGATGCGCACGAAATCGAGGGTGAGGGAGAAGTAGCGCGAGTGCTCCGCCTCGACGGCGCCCGCGATGTCGTCCCAGGGCAGCCCCTCGACGGTGAGGGAATCCATCAATCCTTCGAGATCGGCGGCGAGGCCGATCGCGTCCGCCGGCGAGGACGGCACCCGGAACGGCACCTCATCGTTGAGGGGCAGGAGCTGGCGGTCGACCGTACCGGCCCAGGCCTGGACGAGGCGCGCCAGGATCAGCCGGCGCTCGAGGGCGGGAATCGGCGGGCGCAGCACCTCCTCCCGGCGCTCGCCCGGGGCGGCGGCCAGGAGGTCAAGCTCCGCCTCGTCGGCCTCGCCGAGGGGCACCATCCGGGGCAGGAGCGCCGCCGGGCCGCATTCCTTCGCCAGGATCGCGGCGAGCGCGCGGGCGGCGCGGCGGGTCGGCAGGTAGAGCGTCACCGCGGCGAGCCCGAACGGTCCGCCGGCGAGGTCGCCGACGAGGCGTCCGGACAGGAGCGCGTCGGCCAGGGTGTCGAGGAAGGGCAGTCCCGGCGGGATGGTGAAGACGTGTCCCGCGCTCACCGCGAGGTCTCGCGCAGGAGGTAGCGCACGGTCTTCAGGCCGCCGTGGATCTCCGCGGTGCCGACCTCCGCGAAGCCGAGGGCGGCGTGGAAGGCGTCGGAGGCCGGATTCGGCGGCAGGCGGTTGACCTCGCAGGCGATCCGCCCGTGGCCCGCGGCGGCAGCGCGGGCGAACAGGTCCTCGTAGAGCGCGCGGGCGAGCCCGCGGCCGCGCTGCGCCGGCGCGGTGACGATCCGGTCGACGTAGACGAAGCGCAGGCAGCGGGCCTGGAACCAGCGGAAGTTCGGGCTCGCGTAGTCGGCGTCCTGGTCGAGGGCGATCAGGAAGGCCGCGAGTCCCTCCGGCCCGGTCACGGACGTGGCCAGGAAGGCCTGGTCGACGATGGCGCGCAGGGCCGCGGCGTCGAGCCGCGAGGTCTCGGCCGCGTGGGCATCGTTGAGCGCCAGCACCGCGTCGAGATCATCGAGTGGGCCGATCGCGGGCGTGGACGTCACGGCTGCGTCGCGCTCGCGCGCACCCGCTCCTCGGCCTCGCGCAGGGCCTCGGGCGTGCCGACATGGAGCCACTGCCCGTCGAGGCGCAGGCCGTAGAGGCGCTCCGCCGCGATGGCGCGGTCGAACAGCAGGTTGAGGGAGAACGCGCCCTCCGGCGTGTCGGCGAAGAGCTCGGGCTTCAGGATCGCGACGCCCGCGTAGACGAAGGGCGCGACCTCGCGCTCGGCCCGGCGCGTCAGCCGCCCCTCCTTGTCCATCTGGAAGTCGCCCGGACCGTCGTAGCCGAGGCTGGTGGCGGCGGAGGCCAGCAGCAGCAGCATGTCCATCCGCTCAGGATCCCAGGCCTCAACCAGGCGGCCGAGATTCGGCCGCGGCCCCTCGAGCCAGAACGAATCCGAGTTCAGCACCATGAAGGGCGCCGGCCCGAGCTGCGCCAGCGCCTTCCTCACCCCGCCGCCGGTCTCGAGCAGCCGGTCGCGCTCGTCCGAGATCGTGATCAGCGGCGGGCCGCGGCGGCGCACCAGGTGCGCCTCCATCAGGTCGGCGAGGTAGTGCACGTTGACCACCGCCTCCGGGATGCCGGCCTCGGCGACCCGGTCGAGGGCGTAGTCGACGAGGGACTTGCCCGCCACCTCGACCAGGGGCTTCGGCGTGGTGACGGTGATCGGGCGCATGCGCTTGCCGAGGCCCGCGGCCAGCACGAAGGCGCGCGTCACGGCGGGGGTCGGGGAGTCGGTCATCGTGGCGGGTTGTTCGGGGGCGGTTGGGATCGCGGAAGGCGGTCAGGCGTCGGGGCAGAGGCGCGGCAGGTGCTGCGCGTACCAGGCCCGGACGCCGGAGAGCGCCGGGTGGGCGAGGTTGCGGGCGAGGTAGCCCTCGATGCGCGGCAGGTGGGCGAGGTAGCCCGGCTTGCCGTCGCGCCGGTCGAGGCGGGCGAAGATGCCGAGGATCTTGGTCGCGCGCTGGGCCCCCAGCACCGCGTAGGCCCGGGCGAAGCCCTGCATGTCGAACTCGGCGTCGCGCAGGCGCCGCTCGCGGGCGTAGAGGCCGAGCAGGCGCAGCTCGAACTCGGCGCTGGCATCGACCCGGGCGTCCTGCAGCAGCGAGGCGACGTCGTAGGCCGGGTGGCCCAGGACCGCGTCCTGGAAGTCGATCAGGCCGATGCGCTCGAGGCCGTCACGCTCGGGCAGCCAGATCAGGTTGGGCGAGTGGTAGTCGCGCAGGGTCCAGGTCCGTGCCTCGGTCTCAAGGCCTTCCAGCGCCTCGCTCCAGGCCGACACGAAGGCCGCCCGCGCCTCGGGCGGGAGCGGCGCGTTGGCGACGAACGGCGCGTACCACTCGGGCAGCAGCTCGGCCTCGAACAGCAGCGCCTCGCGGTCGTAGGGCGGCAGCACGTGGTCGCGACCCTCGGCCACCGGCAGCACCGTCGGCAGGGTCGTGCCGTGCAGGCGCGCCAGCACCTTCACGGCCTCGGCGTAGCGCTCGGGCCGCGGCCCGTTCTGGTCGACGACCGGCTCGCTGCCGAGATCCTCCAGGATCAGGAGCCCCGCATCGAGGTCCTCGCCGAGGATCTTCGGGGCGGAGAGGCCCAGCGCCCGCAGGCCGCGGTCCATCGCCACGAAGGCGTGCACGCTCTCGGCGAGGTGGACGATGGCGCTGTAGGGCTTGCCGTCCCGCACCGGCGGGCCGTCGGGCTTCGGCGGCGAGATCATCAGCACCGCCCTCGTGCCGTCCGGGTTGGTCAGGCGCTCGTAGGTGCGGCTCGAGGCGTCGCCCTGCATGTGGCTGCGCTCGGCCTCGCCCCAGCCGGTGCGGTCGAGGAGGACCCGGAGCGCCCGGGCCCGCATCAGCCGCCCGCCGAGGCCCCCGCCGCCGATCAGGCGGGCGAGCCGGGCGTCGTCGCCGAACTCGGGCTTGAGGGAGAGGTCGATCGCCAGCGTCGGGCCGTGGCGCGGCGGCAGCCGGTCGGGCCACTCGACGAGGGCGATCGCCCGCTCGGTCATCTCGTCGAAGCCGAGCTCGACCAGCTCGTCGGGCCCGCGCAGGCGGTAGAGGTCGGCGTGGACCACGGCCTGCCCGTTCCGGCTCTCGTAGGGCTGGACCAGGGTGAAGGTCGGGCTCGGCACCTCGAGGTCGGGATCACCGACGATCTCGCGGATCACGGCCCGGGCCAGCGTCGTCTTGCCGCCGCCAAGCCCGCCGGAGAGCGCCACCAAGTCGCCGGGCCGCAGGATCTCGGCGAGGAAGCGGCCGAGATCCTCGGTCGCGCTCTCGTCCGGCAGCACGATCTCCCAGGGTGTACGCTCGGCCATGCCCTCCTGATCCACTCCGCCATCCTCGCTCACGGGCCCGTCCGGGGCGTTGAGCCCCTTGATAGCCCATGAACCTTAACCTTTCCCGGCCGTCTCCGGATGCCTGCGACAACGCGCGCAGGGTGCCGAAATATCCAGATCCCGTCACCACCGGCACGAGAGCGGGTCCGCGGCGGCCGTCCTGCCGGCTACTCGGCCGCCGCCAGGTGGGCTTCGCCGTCGCCGACCGGAAAGGTGCAGGCGACCCGCGTGCCCGAGCCGGGACTGGACGCGATGTCGATGCGCCCGCCGTGCAGCTCGACGAAGGAACGCACGATCGACAACCCTAAGCCCACCCCGCGGTGGCGGGTGCCGAGCGTGTGGCTCTCGAAGCGGTCGAACACCCGCGCCATCACCTCGGGCGGCATGCCGCGGCCCTGGTCGATCACCTCCAGCACCAGGCTCTCGCCGTCCTTGCGGGCGCAGACCCGCACCTGCTGGCCCGGGGCCGAGAAGCCGACGGCGTTGGAGAGCAGGTTGAACAGGATCTGGCGGATGCGCTTGCCGTCCGCGACGAAGCTGCCGATGTCGGCCGGCACGTCGAGGACGAGGGCGATGTCGGCCTCCGCCAGGCGGTCGCTGATGCCGCGCACCGCCGCCGCGATGGTGGTCTGCACGTCGACCCGCTCCCGCGTCAGCTCCATCGAGCCGGCATCGATCGAGGCGAGGTCGAGGATGTCGTTGATGATGACGAGGAGCGCCGCCGAGGAGCGCATGATGTGGTCGGCGTACTCGCGCTGGCGCGGGTTGAGGGCGCCGACGGTCTCGTCGCCGAGGAGTTCGGTGAAGCCGATGATGTTGGTGAGCGGCGAGCGCAGCTCGTAGGAGACGTGGTGCACGAACTCGTCGCGAAGACGCGTCGTGCGCTCGAGCGCCTCGTTCTTGTCGGTCAGCGCCCGCTCGACGTTGACGCTCGCCGTGACGTCGATGTGGGTCAGCAGCGTCGCGCCGTCCGGCAGCGGCTCGGCGGCGCAGTCGAGCATGGTGCCGTCCTTGAGGGCGAGGCGGCAGGCGAGGCCGCGGCGGGCGTCGACGAGGCCGGTCACCGCCTCGCGGATCTGCGTCCACGGCTCCTCGGCCGGGCTCAAGGTGCGGCAGACGGCGATCACCTGGTCGATGTGGGGCTGGACCTCGACCATCTCGGGGGCGATGCGCCAGACCTGGGCGAAGGCCCGGTTGGCGAATTTCAGCCGTCCGTCGGTGCCGAACACCGCCACCGGCTCGCGCAGGGTGTCGAGGGTCTCGCTCTGCACCTGCATCAGCACGTTGTAGCGCGACTCGAGGTGGACCCGCTCGGACACGTCCTCGAACAGGTAGGTCAGCCCCCCTTGAGGGTTCGGGTCGGCGAGGACCCGCAGGGTGCGCCCGTCGGGCAGGTGCCACCAGGTCTCCTGCGCCTCCGCGGCCCGGTAGGCGGCCAGCACCCCGGCCTTCCAGGTGCGGAAATCCGCCTGCTCGGGCAGCTTGCGGGCGTTGCGCAGGGTGTCGAGGATCTCGCCGTCGAGGGGCCGGCCCTCCAGGAAGGTGGGGTCGAGGTCCCAGAGCTGCCGGTAGGCGGCGTTGTGGAAGATCAGCTGCTGGCGGGCGTCGAACATCGCCACGGCCGTGGGCAGCTGGTCGAGGGTGCGGACGTTGGCGTCCATCTGGCGCTGCAGGTCGGCGCGCAGCCGCTCAAGCTCCGAGACGTCGACCGCGATGCCGACGATGCCCGCCTCGGTCGCGACCTCGGTGACGTCGAGGGTGCGGCGCTCGCCCGCCACCACGGCGGAGACCCGCAGGGGCCCGCCGCCGCCCCGGGCGCGGCGGCGCTCCGCCTCCTCCCGGGCCGGCCGCTCGAGGAGCTCGGCCCCCTCGCGCACCGCGCGGGCGACGTCCCCCGCCTCGGCGGCGGCCACGTAGGCGGCGTTGGCCCAGGCCAGGCGCCCGTCACGGCTGCGGCGCCAGACCGGCTGGGGGATGGCGTCGAGGAGGCCGGCGAGCGCGCCGAGGCCGTGGCGGGCCTCCTCCAGGGTGGCGCGCAGCTCGACCAGCTCCTGGCGCTCGCCGGTGAGCTCGCGCAGGCGCAGGAGCGCCTGGCCGCCCACCGCCTGGCCCTGCGCCTCGATGGTGCGGCCCTGCAGCGTGTGGACGGTGCGGCGGAAGCGCTCGCCGCGCCCGCGCAGGGTCTCGACTGCGGCGTCGAGGGCGGCCGCGTCGGAGGGCACGAGCCAGGCGCCGAAGGCGAGCACCCGGCGGGCCGAGCCCGGCCGCGACCCCTCCGCGGTGATGCCGACGTCGCCCTCGATCCGCGGCTCGCCGCGGGAATCCCAGGTCACCACCACCTGCGGCTCGGAGCCGAGCAGCAGGTCGGCCCGGTCGTGGGCGCCGCGCAGCTCGGCGAGCTCGGTCGTCAGGGTGTGCTCGCGCCGGGCCCAGCGGGCGCGCTCGCGCAGGTAGAGCAGCGACAGGATGGTGGCGAAGATCGTCAGGCCGATCAGCACCGCGAAGCCCACGGCGTTGTGCGCGTGCAGCCCCGGGGCGCCCTCCGCCGCCTGGGCGGCGGCCGCGAGACCGAGTGCGCCGCCCAATACGCCGGCGCCCACGCGGCCGCCGAGCCGGCGCGGCGTTCGTCCAACCCCCATGATCCGTCCGTCTCCACGCGAGCCGGCGCACCGTCCCGCGACCGGACCGGCACGCCTGCGACCTGAACGCTACGCCTCGACCAACGCCACGACCGACACGCCGCCCGCGACCGCGAAGCGGCATCCCCCACAGAATCGGCCGAACTGTAGCGCGCCCCGGATTCGGGCAGGAAGGGGTGAATTGGGGGGAGACCGGCGATACCGGTGCGGAGCACCGTCAAGGGCACAGAAATGCCACACCCGCGTCGGAACAAAGGCGGAACTCATGTTGCCAGCCCGCCCGCACAACCTCTGGGGCATGACGCACACGCAAAAAGAAGAGCCCGGCCTCACGGCCGGGCTCTCGAACTCACGACTGCGGAAGTCGTGCGATCTCAGTAACGGTAGTGGTCCGGCTTGAACGGGCCGGCCTGGTTGACGCCGATGTAGGCGGCCTGGTCCTCGCGCAGCTTGGTCAGCTTGACGCCGATCTTCTCGAGATGCAGCGCCGCGACCTTCTCGTCGAGGGCCTTGGGCAGGGTGTAGACCTTGTTCTCGTACTTGCCCGGGTTGGTCCAGAGCTCGATCTGGGCGAGCGTCTGGTTGGTGAACGAGGCCGACATCACGAAGGACGGGTGGCCCATGGCGTTGCCGAGGTTCACCAGGCGGCCCTCCGACAGGAGGATGATGCGGTGGCCGTCGGCGAACTCGATCTCGTCGACCTGCGGCTTGATGTTCTGCCACTTCAGGTTCTTGAGACCCGCGACCTGGATCTCGTTGTCGAAGTGGCCGATGTTGCAGACGATCGCCCGGTCCTTCATCGCCCGCATGTGGTCGAGGGTGATGACGTCCTTGTTGCCGGTCGCGGTCACGAAGATGTCGGCGCGGGGCGCGGCATCTTCCATGGTGGTGACCTCGTAGCCCTCCATCGCGGCCTGGAGCGCGCAGATCGGGTCGACCTCCGAGACCAGCACGCGGCAGCCGGCGTTGCGGAGCGAGGCGGCCGAGCCCTTGCCGACGTCGCCGAAGCCCGCGACCATCGCGACCTTGCCGGCCATCATCACGTCGGTGCCGCGGCGGATGCCGTCGACCAGCGACTCGCGGCAGCCGTAGAGGTTGTCGAACTTCGACTTCGTGACCGCGTCGTTGACGTTGATCGCCGGGAAGAGGAGCTTGCCCTCCTTGGCGAGCAGGTACAGGCGGTGCACGCCGGTGGTGGTCTCCTCCGAGACGCCCTTGATCGACTCGGCGAGGCCGGCGAACCAGCCCTTCGGCTTCTCGGCCAGCATGCGCTTGAGGAGCGCGAAGAAGATCTCCTCCTCCTCGGAGCCCGGCTTGTCGAGGAAGGCGGTGTCGCCCTGCTCGGCGCGCAGGCCGAGATGCACGAACATCGTGGCGTCGCCGCCGTCGTCGAGGATCATGTTCGGCATGCCGCCGTCATGCCACTCGAACAGCTTGGCGGTGTAGTCCCAGTAATCCTTCAGGGTCTCGCCCTTGATGGCGAAGACCGGGATGCCGGCGGCGGCGATCGCGGCGGCGGCGTGGTCCTGGGTCGAGTAGATGTTGCACGAGACCCAGCGGATGTCGGCGCCGAGAGCCTTCAGGGTCTCGATCAGCACCGCGGTCTGGATCGTCATGTGCAGCGAGCCGGCGATCTTGGCGCCCTTCAGCGGCTGGCTCGCGGCGTATTCCTGGCGCACGGCCATCAGGCCGGGCATCTCGGTCTCGGCGATCGCGATCTCCTTGCGGCCGAAATCGGCCAGCGCGATGTCCTTGACGATGTAGTCCTGCGTGCTCGGCATTGTCGGGCTCCCCGTGTCGGCCGGTTCGGCTGCGCCTATACCAGCCGCCCGGCGGGGAGGCAATCAAGATATAAAGATGTCTTTATGCGACTGGTTCGAAGGTGGGCTGGCCGTCAGCGCCGCCCTCCCGCGGCCGCGCTTGCACGCCTCTTGCTGCTGCGCTTGCACGCCTCTTGCAGACGTCAGGCGCGTCAACGCGGCGGCCCGACGGGCCCCGCCAGCCGGGGTCCTTCGATGCGTCACGCCTCCCTCTCGCGCCGTCAGCTGCTCGCCGGCGCCTCGGCCCTCGCGGCGCTCGGGCCGACCGGCGCCGTCCTGGCGCAAGGAACGGCCTCCGCCGGCGCGGAGAAGGCGTCCGGCAGCCTGACCTACGGCATCTCGCTGTTCGACCTGCCGCTCACCACCGGCCAGCCGGACCGGGGCGCGGGCGGCTACCAGTTCACCGGGCTCACCCTCTACGATCCCCTGGTGGCCTGGGAGCTCGACGTCGCCGACCGGCCGGGCAAGCTGGTGCCGGGGCTGGCCACCGCCTGGGAGAGCGACGCCTCGGACCGCCGCAACTGGGTCTTCCGCCTGCGCGAGGGGGTCAAGTTCCACGACGGTTCGGCGTTCGACGCCGACGCGGTGATCTGGAACTTCGACAAGGTGCTCGACGCCAAGGCACCGCACTACGACCAGCGCCAGGCCTCGCAGGTGCGCCCGCGCCTGCCCTCGGTGGCGTCGTACAAGAAGCTCGACGCCATGACGGTGCAGGTCACCACCAAGGCGGTCGACGCGCTCTTCCCCTACCAGATGCTGTGGTTCCTGATCTCGTCGCCGGCGCAGTACGAGGCAGTGGGACGGGACTGGACCAAGTTCGCCTTCCAGCCCTCCGGCACCGGCCCCTACCGCCTCGCCGCCCTGGTGCCGCGGGTGCGCCTCGACCTCGTGCCGAACGAGACCTACTGGAACCCCAAGCGCATGCCACGACTGGCGAAGCTGACGCTCGCCTGCATCCCGGAGGACCTGGCCCGCGCCAACGCGCTGCTCTCCGGCAACGCCGACCTGATCGAGCTGCCCGCTCCCGACGCGGTGCCGCGCCTGAAGGGCGCCGGCATGCGGGTGACCGGCAACGACACGCCGCACGTCTGGAACTATCACCTCTCCATGCTGGAGGGCAGCCCGTGGCGCGACCTGCGCCTGCGCAAGGCGGCCAACCTCGCCATCGACCGGGAGGGCGTCGCGGCCCTGATGGGCGGGCTCGCGACGCCGGCCGTCGGGCAGGTCCAGCCCTCGAGCCCGTGGTTCGGCAAGCCGAGCTTCAAGATCGGGTACGACGTCGACGCGGCGCGCAAGCTGGTGAAGGAGGCGGGCTACACGCCCCAGAACCCGCTGCGCACCAAGTTCATCATCCCGACCGGCGGCTCGGGCCAGATGCTGTCCCTGCCGATCAACGAGTTCGTGCAGCAATCCTGGGCCGAGATCGGCATCGCGGTCGAGTTCCAGGCGGTCGAGCTCGAGGTCGCCTACACCGCCTGGCGCCAGGGCGCCGCCGACCCGTCGATGAAGGGCATCACCGGCAGCAACATCGCCTACGTCACCTCCGACCCACTCTACGCCATCTTGCGCTTCTACGATTCGAAGCAGGTCGCGCCGACCGGCGTGAACTGGAGCCACTACCGCAACCCGGAGGTGGACAAGCTCTGCGACGCAGTGCGGGCGAGCTTCGACCCGGCCGAGCAGGACCGGATGCTGGCGCGCATCCACGAGATCGTGGTCGACGACGCAGTGCAGGTCTGGGTCGTGCACGACACCAACCCGCACGCGCTCTCGGCCAAGGTGAAGGGGTACACCCAGGCGCAGCACTGGTTCCAAGATCTGACGACGCTCGGATAGGGGCGGTCCGCGAAGCGGGGGGTGCGTCGGCTCGCTCTACGGACCGGCGTAGTCTTGCCTGTCGGAGCCTGCCTGTTTTGGCCCCGACGGCATCCATGTCCTCCGCGTCATTCCGGGCTCTGCTGCGTGGCCCCGGAATGACGCGGAGGGTGTCAAGACTGTCGCGCAAGGCAAGAAGGCTCCGGGTCGTCAGCCGCGCGGGGCCGCGTAGCGCTGCCCCGCCACCCGGTGATCGGCGTCGACCTCGGCGCGCGCACCGACGATCCGCGGCCGGCGCCCGTCCGCGAGCGCATGCACCGCCATCGTCTCGCTCCGCCCTCGCAGCTGGTACGATCCGAGCGCCTCGGCCGTGATGCCCTCGGGCAGGACCGGCAGCCGGGAGAGAACCGCCTCCGAGATCAGCACGGCCCGCCTGGTCTCCCGGCACAACCCTTCGAGCCGGGCAGTCGCGTTCATGACGTCGCCGAAATACGCGATCTTGTGCCGGTCGACGCCGACCTCCGCCGTGACCACGCTGCCGCCGTGCAGGGCGGCACGCAGCTCGGGCACCAGGCCGAAGCGCGCGAGCCAGCTGTCCCGGTCGGCTTCCAGGGCCCGGCGGATCGCGAAGACGCAGGCGACGCAGCGCGCCCGCTCGACGCCGCGCGCGAGCGGCCAGGAGACGATGACCTGATCGCCGATGTAATCGTCGACTTGGCCGCGGTAGCGGCGCACCGGCTCGGCGATCGCGGAGAACACCGCCGTCAGCAGCTCCTGCGCGGCGATGTCGCCGTGCCGCTCCGCGTAGGCCGTCGACCCGGCGAGATCGAGGAAGAGGAAGACGCGCTCCTCCCTGACCGGCCGGTGGTAGCGCCCGAGGATGAGGTTCACGAACGTCTCCCCGCCGATCAGGTCGCGCACGCGCAGGACCGAGACGATGATCGCCGACATCGCCAGCGCGAAGGGGATGGTGGAGAGCTTCGGCGTGACCGCCCCTATCAGGGGCTTCTCCACGATGCCGAGCGTCCAGAGGACCAGACCGGTCAGCGCCATGCTGACGACGATCACGAGCACCAGGCTGATCTCCGCGGCCGCGAAATAGGCCAGCGTGGGCAGCCGCCGCAGGCGCTCCGTGTAGCCGGCGAGGAAGACGCCGCGCTCGTACGCGATGGCGAGCACGCCGATGCAGGTCCCGTAGATCATCCCCGCGGTGTTCGGCCCGTCGGCGAACAGGAGGCCGTGCAGGGCACCGAACGAGGCGCTTACAGCGGCGATGATGATCCAGAAGGTCGCGGTGCCGTACGACATCGTCTTCCCCGGCTCTGGAGTGTTGCCATAGGGATGAGCGAGCAATAGCGGCGACACGATGATCACCGGAGACTTGGCGGCATCGGACGAGCCGTCATCGTGCGGCAGCGCACAGGCCGACACCGCGGGTGGTTGAGCTGCGGTGTTGCTCGGAGCGGCGTCCGCGTCACACCTGTCCCGTCGCCGCGACGGTCAGACTGCTCGGCTCACGACACCGGCAGGTGCGATGCGGGCAGCCCCGCGGTCTATCGTAAGCCACTCCCCTTTCCCGGACGACGGGAACGAAATGGAAGGAGATCCGGGATCCAGCCGAAGACGTGCCGCTAAGCGGCTCTGTCTTTGCATGGCTGCGGACAGACAAGCGGACGCTTCGCGACTTTTCGTGCTGGATCCCGGATCTAATTCCGCTGACGCTGCAGTCGTCCGGGAAAGGGAGAGTGGCTTACGACGGAACGGGAACCTGTCGGCACCGCATCCGCCAGCGTCGCGTGCCGTGGCCGGGCTGGTCGCGGATAGATCCGAGGAACACCGGTCGCCCGCTCACTCCACCCCGAACACCCGGGCCACATCCCCCTCCCCCATCACCCGGTACTGCCCGGGCTCCAGGTCGGCCGGCAGTTCCAGCGCGCCGACCCGATCGCGGTGCAGCGCCGTGACGTGGTTGCCGACCGCGGCGAACATCCGCCGGACCTGGTGGTAGCGTCCTTCCGTGAGGGTCACCGCGGCACTCGTCGGCCCGTGCACCTCCAGGGTCACCGGCAGCAGCGGCTTCTCCTCCCCTTCCAGCATCAGCGTGCCGGAGGCGAACACCGCGCCCTCGTCGCCGCGCAAAGGCCGGTCCAGCGTCACCTGGTAGCGCTTCGAGACGCTGGCCTTCGGCGAGATGATCCGGTGCAGGAGCGCGCCGTCGTCGGTGAGGAGCAGGAGGCCGGAGGTCTCCTTGTCGAGGCGGCCGACGGTCGAGAGCGGCGGCTCGCGCCGGCGCCAGCGCGGCGGCAGCAGGCCGTAGACGAGCGGGCCGGCCTCCTTGTGCGAGCAGGTGACGCCGAGCGGCTTGTGCAGCATCAGGGCCAGGCCCGGCGGCGGATCGAGCGGCTTGCCGCTGACGGTGAGGCGGGCCGGCAGGCCGGGGTCGAGGGCGATGCGCTGATCGGCGTCGCGCAAGGGAGTGCCGTCGAGCACGACGGCGCCGGCGCGGGCGAGCATCTGGATCTCGCGGCGCGATCCGTAGCCGAGATTGGCGAGCAGCCGGTCGAGCCGCACCGAGGCGGTCTTGCCCTTGCCGCTCATTTGCGCGCCTCGTGGATCTTGTAGCCGTGCGCGGCGGCCCGGGGCGTCACCTCGCGAAACACTTCCGAGAGCGTCGCCTCGTAGGGCAGGTGGGTGTTGGCGGTGAGCCAGAGCGTCCCGCCGGGCCGCAACGCCGCGGCGGCGCGGCGGATGAAGGCCTGGCCGAGCGCCCGGTCCTCGGCGCCGCCGTCGTGGAAGGGCGGGTTCATCACCACGAAGTCGAGGCGCTCCGGCACCGCGTCCGCCGCCCGGGCATCCTTCCAGGCGACCGTGACGCGGGGATCCTCGACGTTGCGCCGCGCCGCCGCCACCGCCCGGCGGTCGTTGTCGACGAGGGCGAGACCCGTCACCTTCGCCGAGGCCAGCA
Source organism: Methylobacterium variabile (assembly GCF_001043975.1). Lineage (GTDB taxonomy): Bacteria > Pseudomonadota > Alphaproteobacteria > Rhizobiales > Beijerinckiaceae > Methylobacterium > Methylobacterium variabile. The sequence continues at coordinate 5,060 of NZ_LABY01000095.1, read as the reverse complement.
CGGCCCGGGCGAGCACCCCGAGGCCGCAGCCGAGATCGGCGCCGCGCCCGGAGAGCGGGGGCAGGGTCTCGATCAGGAGCGCCGTGCCGGGATCGATCCGGTTCCAGGAGAAGATGCCGGGCTGCGACCACAGGCCGAGATCGGGCACGAGCCGGGCCGCCCCCTCGGCGATCGCCGCGTCGAGGCCGGTCGGCGCATCCGGCCGCGCGGTGCGCACGATGCGGTGGTGGCGCCGGGCGCTCTCGTCGAGGCGGCAGCCGAAGCCGGCGAGCTCGCGGGAGAGCCGCGAGCCGCCCTTGTCCTTCGGGGCGAGCACGGTCAGAGGCGCGCCGGGGCTGAGCGCGCGCACGCTCAGGGCCAGGGCGTGGCGACGCTCGAGGGTGCCGGGCGGCGCCAGCACGGTGAGGCCGGCGAGCGTCCCGGGACCCAGCTCCTCCAGGGCGGTGCTGCCCGGGACGAGGGGGGAGAGCTGCACCGCGCCCTCCGGCACCTCGGCGAGGTCGGCGGGCGGATGGCCGTAGACGCCGTGCGGCGCGGCAGGACGGTCGGTCACGATAGTCAGCCGCGGGGGAATTCCAGGCCCATCTCGCGGTAGCGCTCGGGGTCGTCGGCCCAGTTCTCCCGCACCTTCACGAACAGGAACAGGTGGACCTTCGCCTCGGCCGCCTCGGCGATGTCGATCCGGGCGGCCTGGCCGATGGCCTTGATGGTCTGCCCGCCCTTGCCGAGCACGATCGAGCGCTGGCTCTCGCGCTCGACGAAGATGGTCTGCTCGATCCGCACCGAGCCGTCCGGCCGGACCTGCCACTGGTCGGTCTCGACGGTCGAGGAATAGGGCAGCTCCTCGTGCAGCCGGTCGTAGATCTTTTCCCGGGTGATCTCGGCGGCGAGCATCCGCAGCGGCGCGTCGGAGACCTGGTCCTCGGGGTAGAGCCAGGGGCCGGGCGGCATCCGGGCGGCGAGGTCGCGGCGCAGGTCGTCGACCCCGTCGCCGGTGAGCGCCGAGATCATGAAGGTGCGCTCGAACGGCACCCTCTCGTTGAGGGAGGCGGCGAGCGCCAGCAGGCGCTCGCGGGCGATCACGTCGATCTTGTTGAGCACCAGGAATTTCGGGCGCTTCAGCTCCGGCAGCCGCTTGAGGATCGCATCGACCTCCTCGTCCACGCCCTTGCGGGCGTCGATCAAGAGGCAGACCGCGTCGGCATCCGCCGCGCCGCTCCAGGCCGAGGTGACCATCGCCCGGTCGAGGCGGCGCTTGGGCGCGAAGATGCCGGGCGTGTCGACGAGGACGATCTGCGCCGCGCCCTCCATGGCAATGCCGCGCACCAGCGCCCGGGTGGTCTGCACCTTGCGCGAGACGATCGACACCTTGGTGCCGACGAGGCTGTTGAGCAGGGTGGACTTGCCGGCATTCGGCACCCCGATCAGGGCGACGAAGCCCGCGCGGGTCTCCTGCGGCGGGCCGGACTCCTCGGGAACGGCGGCGTCGGTGTTGGGTGCGGTATCGTCGGTCATTCTGCCTGCTCCCCGGGTTCGTCCCCGGTCCACAGCCCCTCGCGGACCAGCAGCGCGCGCGCGGCCGCCTGCTCGGCCAGGCGCTTCGAGCCGCCGATGCCGAGGCCGGGCGCGACGCCGGTCACCCGGGCCTCGATGCGAAATTGCGGCGCGTGGTCGGGCCCGGCCCGCTCCACCACCACGTAGGTCGGGGTCGGCCAGCCCTGGCCCTGCGCCCATTCCTGCAACGCCGATTTCGGGTCGCGGCTCCGCGTGCCCTCGGTCTGGCGGCCGGCCTCGAAGGCGCGGTCGATCACCGCCTTGGCGGCACCGTACCCGGCATCGAGGAAGATCGCGCCGAGGATTGCCTCGCAAACGTCGGCGAGGATCGCCGCGTTGCGGCGCCCGCCGCCATGGACCTCCCCGCCGCCGAGGTTCAGGTGCGGCCCGACCTCCCAGGCGTTGGACACCATGGCGCAGCTCTCGCGCCGCACCAGGCTCGACAGGCGCCGCGACAGGTCGCCCTCGTCGGCCCCCGGCAGAGCGGTGTAGAGCCCGTCCGCCACCGCGAGGCCGAGCACCCGGTCGCCGAGGAACTCGAGGCGCTGGTAGCTGCCCTGGCCGTTCGTCGCGCTGACGTGGGTGAGCGCCCGCACCAGCAGGTCGCGGTCGGCGAAGCGGTGGCCGATGCGCTCTTCCAGCACCGAGAGGTCGGGCCGGCGCCGCATCCCGCGCTTGCGCCGCGGCGCGGCCTCCCCCGGTCCCGGGACGGGGTCGTCGGCCTGCGGCGATCCGGCTGCGTCAGCGGCACTCAAGCTCCCAGGCTCCCGTCAATGGATCGGCTTGAACAGCCGGTTCCAGCGCACCGTCCACGGCCAGTTCCAGACCTGCCAGGCAGCGGCGCCCTCGTCGATCGAGAAGAAGATCACCTCGGCCCGGCCGATCAGGTTCTCGAACGGCACGTAGCCGACATTGCCGAGGTCGCGGGAATCGGTGGAGTTGTCGCGGTTGTCGCCCATCATGAAGAAGTGGTTCGGCGGCACGGTGTAGACCTGGGTGTTGTCCCACAGGCCGCGGTCGCCGTCGCGCTCGATGATGTTGTGGGTGACGCCATTGGGCAGGGTCTCCTGGTACTGCGGCACCAGGGTCGGCTGGCCGAAGGCGTCGGTGGTGGAGTAATCGGCGATGCGCTCGCGCTTGACCGGCCGGCCGTTGATGTTGAGCACGCCCTCGATCACCTGGATCCGGTCGCCCGGCAGGCCGATCACCCGCTTGATGTAATCGGTGGCGTTGTCCTTGGGCAGCTTGAACACCACGATGTCGCCGCGCTTGGGCTCGGCGCCCCAGATCCGGCCCTTGGCCTCGAACGGCAGATACTCGCTCAAGGGAAGGGAGTACTTGGAGTAGCCCAGCGAGTACTTCGAGACGAAGAGGTAGTCGCCGATCAGCAGGGTTGGGATCAGCGAGCCGGACGGGATGTTGAACGGCTGGAACAGCAGGGTGCGGACCACGACGGCGATCAGCAGCGCCTGGACGCCGACCTTGACGGTCTCCTTGATCGAGTCCCAGAGTCCGGCATCCTTGCCGCGTTTCAGGTCCTGGTCCGTGCGTGCGCGATCCATGATCTCGTCTCTCCGGCGGTCCGTGCTGAAATTCGCCTGGGCACCCGCCGAGGGCACGCGGCCGGCTTTTCGCGCGGTGCGGGGGGTCTAGACCAACGCTTGCCCGCCCGCAACGCGGTGCGGCAGGCGGGGGCGAATCACTTGTCGAGTCACTCGCCAGGTCACTTGCCGGATCGCTCGCCGAATCACGTGCCGGGGCTGGCGGGCTCAGCCCTCCGGCAGCGCCTCGATGATGACGAAGGCCTGGGCGAGCGGCGGGTCGTCCGTGAGGGTGACGTGGACGACCGGGCGGTGGCCCGGGGGCATCAGGGCGGCGAGGCGTTCGGCCGCGCCGTTGGTGAGCCGCAGGGTCGGGCGGCCGCCGGGCAGGTTCACCACCTCCATGTCGCGCCAGAACACGCCGTGGCTCAGGCCGGTGCCGAGGGCCTTCGAGCAGGCCTCCTTGGCGGCGAAGCGCCGGGCGTAGGACGGCGCGCGGGCAGCGCGCCGGTCGCTGCGGGCGCGCTCGCCCTCGGTGAAGACCCGGTGGGTGAAGCGGTCGCCGAAGCGCTCGAGCGAGCGCTCGATGCGGCGGATGTCGCAGAGGTCCGAGCCGATGCCGACGATCATGCGGCGACCCCTGCCTGCGCGCGGCCGGCGTCCATCGCGGCCCGCATCGCCCGGATCGCGGCCGGAAGCCCGTCGAAGATCGCCTCGGCCATCAGGGCGTGGCCGATGTTGAGCTCGCGGACCTGCGGCAGGGCCGCCACCGGGCCGACGCTGTCGACCGTGAGGCCGTGGCCGGCATGGATCTCGAGGCCGAGGGCGCTCCCGTGCTCGGCCGCGCGGGCGAGGCGGGCGAGCTCGGCCCGCACCCTCCCCTCGTCCCCGGCGACGACCGCCTCGCAGTAGGTGCCGGTATGCAGCTCGACCACGGGCGCCCCCAGCGCCCGGGCCGCCTCCATGACGTGCACCTCCGGCTCGACGAAGAGCGAGACCCGCACCCCGGCCTCGTTGAGCTGCCGGATGACCGGCGCGAGGTGCTCGCGGCCGCCGACGATGTCGAGCCCGCCCTCGGTGGTGCGCTCCTCGCGCTTCTCCGGCACCAGGCAGGCGGCGTGGGGCCGGAGGCGCAGGGCGATCCCCAGCATCTCGTCGGTCGCGGCCATCTCGAAGTTCAGCGGCCGGTCGATCTCGCGCATGAGCCGCTCGACGTCGTCGTCGCGGATGTGGCGGCGGTCCTCCCGCAGGTGGGCGGTGATGCCGTCGGCCCCGGCCGCGACTGCCGCGCGGGCCGCCCGCACCGGATCCGGCATCGTGCCGCCGCGGGCGTTGCGCAGGGTGGCGACGTGATCGACGTTGACGCCGAGGCGGAGAGGGGACGCGGGCATCGGGCGGGCTCCAGGGCTCGCCCGCGATGTAGCGTGGCCCACCCGGCGCCGCCAGCCGTCCCGGGGCGGCGCAAAGGACGGCCCCCCGGACAATACTCCCCCGCAAACCCCGGGGCCGCGCCGCATCCGCCTGGACACCTCGCCCGCTGCGCCGCACTGTGGGCGCTCCGCGGCGCGGGCGCGGATGCCCGCCCGGCGCGGCAGCGCCCCGCCGCGACAACCCGACGCTCGATGCTCGGGCGGGCCGCCGCGCCTGCCCCGGAGGCCCACGATGTCTGCTCGACGGCTCGACCGCGGCGGTGACGCGCCCGCCCGGCTGCCCCTGCCGCTCCGCCCCCACAACTTCGCCGCGTTCCTCCTCCATCCGGAACCCAGCGCCCCGGCCGCGGTTGCCCGGGGAGCGTTTCGTGTGACCCAACGAGAGGCCCGCTTGCCCGGAACCCTGCGGATGATTGTGACGGCCCTCGCCGCGCTCACGGCCGTGTCGGCCGCCGAGGCGCAGCAGGGCTCGGCGCCCGCGGACGCGCAGAAGCCGCCGGCGGCGGCTCCCGCCCCGACGGCTCCGGCGCCCACC
>NZ_LABY01000094.1 GCF_001043975.1 Methylobacterium variabile | reverse complement strand
GGGTGCCGTCGAAGTCGAGGAAGAGCGCGTAGGCGGTGTCGGTCAAGGGAACGTCTCCCGTCGCTGCCGGAGGTCGCCGCGGGATCCGCTGCCGCGACCGGCCCGCGCCCTGCTTAAAGCCTAACCGGGCCCGGGAGGCCAAGCGGGGAACGGAGCAGGGCAGGCGAGACGGCATCGTGTCGCGGGTCGCGCCTTCCCTGGAGTTTGCCCTGGAGCTTGCCGCCGCCGATAGTCCTGGATCAGGGGAGGGATGTCCGGATCCCGGGCCTGGACCAGCCAGCGCGGCTCATCGTCCGACGGCGATGTCGCGCCAGAGAAGGCCGGGTGCGCCGCTCGGCGCTCCCTGGTCCGGGCTCGGCGGGCTGCCTGCTCCTGTCCCGCGCCGAAGAGCGCCCGACTGGACCTGCAAGATCTAACCGTCAGTTGCCGCCCCCTGACCCGGGGGTAACTTTTGATTCAACCTCATCGGTTCACTGTGAGACCGTGCCGGTTTGTGGTCGGCCGGGCCGAGCGGGATGGATGCGCAGTGCGCAGGATGCTGACGATCGTCGACCTCTTCCGGGTCGATACCTCGAACCCGGACCTGATGCGGGCGCAGATGCGGGCTCTGAGCGCGCAGGTGCCGCTGCTCTACGCCATCCTGGCGATCAACTCGACGGCCGTCGCGGTCACCTATCTGGGCGTGGCGCCGGACGCGGTCACCATCTACCCGCTGGGCTTCCTCCTGACCCTCTGCGGCGTTCGCCTCGGGCTGTGGCTGCGTCGACGCCGGTGCCCGCTCGACGAGAACCGGCTCGCCACCAGCCTGCTGACCACGGTCTGGCTGGCCGGTTTCCTGGCGACCTGCTTCGTGGCCTGGGGCGTCGCGCTCCTGCAGTACGGCGACGCCTACGCGCAGGCGCACGTGCTGCTCTACGTCGCCACCACGATGATCGCCTGTGCGTTCTGCCTCGTCCATCTGCGGGCGGCGGCGCTGGTGGTCACGGCCATCGTGATGATCCCCTTCTGCCTGCATGTCTGGCAGCTCGACAACCAGGTGATGAGGAGCATCGCCCTCAACCTGATGATGGTCAGCGGGGCCGTGCTGTTCGTGTTGCTGACCTACTATCGCGACTTCACCCGCCTGATCGGGCAGCAGGTGGAGCTCGAGCGCTTGAGCCGGGAGAACCTGCGGCTTGCCAACCTCGACACCCTGACCGGGCTGCCCAACCGCCGCAGCTTCTTCGCTTCACTCGACGAGGCGTCGGCCGGGACGGAGCGCGGCGAGGAGAGCTTCGTCGTCGGCCTGGTCGATCTCGACGGGTTCAAGCCGGTCAACGACGCCCACGGGCACGGCGCCGGCGACGCGGTGCTGCAGGAGACCGCCCAGCGCCTGCGGCTCGTCGTGGGCGAGGCCGGCGTCGTGGCGCGTCTCGGCGGCGACGAGTTCGGCCTCATCCTCCGGGGTGCGCAAGCCGGGGCCGCGACCGACACCGTGGGCGAGGCGATCCGCAACGCCCTGACCTCGCCGTTCCGGCTCCCCACCGGCGGCAGCGCCCAGATCGGCGCCTCGATCGGCTTCGCGGCCTACCCGGAGGCAGGACGTGACGCGGCGCTGCTGGTCGAGCGGGCGGACTACGCCCTGTACTATGCCAAAGCCCACCGCCGGGGCGCCGCGGTGCTGTTCACCGAGCAGCACGAGACCCTGCTGCGCACGCAGAGCGTGATCGAGCAGGCGCTCCGCCACGCCGACCTGCTGCGGGAGATGAGCCTGGTCTACCAGCCGATCGTCGACGTGCGCAGCGGCCGCACGGTGGCGTTCGAGGCCCTGGCCCGCTGGACCAGCCCGGATCTCGGCCCGGTCTCTCCCGCGGTGTTCGTGCCCATCGCGGAGCGTTCGGGGCTCATCACCGGCATCACCGAGGTGCTGCTGGTCCAGGCCCTGTCCGCCGCGAAGGCTTGGCCGGACGACGTGGCCCTGTCCTTCAATCTGTCGATGGCCGACATCACCTCGCCGCAGGCTGCCGACGGCATCGTCACCGCCATCCGGGCGAGCGGCCTGGCGCCCGGGCGGGTGATCCTGGAAGCGACCGAGACCGCCCTGATCCAGGACATCGCGCAGGCGCAGCGGGTGCTCACAACCTTGCGGGCGAACGGCGTCAGCATCGCGCTCGACGATTTCGGCACCGGCTACTCGTCCCTCAGCTACGTCCACCGGCTGCCCCTCGACAAGCTCAAGATCGACCGCAGCTTTACTGGCGAGATCACGGCCGATCCGGCCTGCCGCGACATCGTCACCTCGATCGTGGGACTGGCCAGCAACCTGAAGCTCGCCTGCGTGGTGGAGGGAATCGAGACCGCCGAGCAGGCCCGGCTGCTGGAGAGCCTCGGCTGCGTCCTGATGCAGGGCTATCACTTCCACCGGCCGATGGGCTTCGTCGACACCCTGCGCTACCTCGAGGCCGAGGCGGCGCGGACCGTCCCGCCGATCCAGGCCGTCGCCTGATCGCCGCCGCCGCGCCCGAAAGGGAGGCGCGAACGGCCATGCTCACCTACGCGATCGGCGACGTCCACGGCCGCACCGACCTCCTCGCCCGGCTCCTCGACCGGATCGAGGCGCACCGGGCCGGGCGGTCGCGCCGCCTCGTCTTCCTCGGCGATGCCATCGACCGCGGGCCCGACAGCGCCGGCGCGGTCGCGATGCTGCGGGCGCTGGAGGCGCGCGAGCCCGGGGCGGTGACCTGCCTGATGGGCAACCACGAGGCGATGCTCCTCGACGCGGTCGCCGGGCGGAGTCCCGACCTGTGGCGGATCAACGGCGGCGGCGCGACCCTCGCCTCCTACGGCGTCGCGCACCCGGCCACGCTGCCGGCGGAGGTCGTCGACTGGATCGCCGGCCTGCCGACCCTGCACGGCGACGCGCAGCGCTGGTACGTCCACGGCGGCCTGGAGCCGGGGCAGGCGCCGGAGGCGACCGGCCGCGAGACGCGGCTGTGGATGCGCGAGCCGTTCCTCTCGGCCGACCATGATTTCGGCCGCCACGTCGTCCACGGCCACACCCCGACGCGGGACGGGCGGCCGGAGCTGCGGGCCCACCGCACCAACCTCGACACCGGCGCGGTGTTCGGCGGCCCGCTCACCGCCGGCGTGTTCACCGACCGGCAGGGACCGCCGGTGGAGGTCCTGGCGGTGCGGTAGGGCAGAGGTCAGGGCATGAAGCCTGTCGGATCTCGCCGACGGGCTCCGGACCCTTTCCAGCTCAGCCCTTCTTCTGGGCGAGCTGGGCGCGGGCGGCTTCCAGCACCTTCTCGGGCGTGAAGCCGAACTTGGTCTGCAGGTCCTTGATCGGCGCCGAGGAGCCGAAGGTATGCATGCCGAGGATCGTGCCGGCGCTGCCGGCGTAGCGGTCCCACCCGATCACCGAACCCTGCTCGACCGCCACGCGGGCCGTCACCTCGGGCGGCAGCACGCTGTTGCGGTAGGCCTCGTCCTGCTGCTCGAACAGGTCCCAGGACGGCATCGACACCACCCGGGCCTTCACGCCTTCCGCCTTCAGGGTCTCGTAGGCGCCAAGGCAGAGCTGCACCTCGGAGCCGGTGCCGATCAGGATCACGTCCGGCTTCGCCTCGTCGGCCCCGGCCAGCACGTAGGCGCCCTTGGCGACACCGGAGGCCGGGGCATACTTCTCCCGGTCGACCGTCGGCAGGGGCTGGCGGCTCAGCGCCAGCACCGCCGGCTGGTGCTTGAGCTGCATGATGACCCGGTAGGCCTCCGCCACCTCGTTGGCGTCGGCGGGCCGGAAGGTGACGAGGCCCGGGATCGCCCGCAGGGCGAGCATGTGCTCCACCGGCTGGTGCGTCGGCCCGTCCTCGCCCACGCCGATCGAATCGTGGGTGAAGACGTGGAAGATCGGCAGCTCCATCAGGGCGGCGAGCCGGATCGGCGGGCGCATGTAGTCCGAGAAGACCAGGAAGGTGGCGCCGTAGGCGCGCAGGCCGACGAGGCCGAGGCCGTTGACGATCGAGCCCATCGCGTGCTCGCGCACGCCGAAATGGATGTTGCGCCCGCCCGGCGTGAACGGCCCGAGGGTACCGGCCTCCTCGCCCTCGAGCTTGGTCTTGTTCGAGGGTGCGAGGTCGGCCGAGCCGCCGAGCAGCCACGGCACCCGGCCCGCGATGGCGTTGAGCACCTTGCCGGAGGATTCGCGGGTGGCGAGGCCCTTGGCGTCGGCCGGGAAGGCCGGAATGTCGGCGTCCCAGCCCTCCGGCAGGTTGCCGCCGAGATAGGTGGCGAGGTCCTTGGCCAGGGTCTCGTCGCCCGCCTTCACCTCGTCGACGAGGGCGAGCCACTCGGCGCGAAGCGCCGCTCCGCGGGTACCGATCCCCTGACGGAAATTGTCGTAGACGCCGTCCGGCACCAGGAACTCGGCATCCTCCGGCCAGCCATAGGCCCGCTTGGCGCCCTTGACCTCGTCGGGGCCGAGCGCGTCCGAGTGCGCCTTCGGCGTGCCCTGCTTCGTCGGGGCGCCGTAGCCGATCACCGAGTTGACGATGATCAGGGTCGGGCGGTCGCCCGACTGCAGGAAGGTCTCGAGGGCGTGGGCGACCGCGACCGTGTCGTTGGCATCGGCGACGCGCAGGACCTGCCAGCCGTAGGCCAGGAAGCGGGCCGCCACCTCCTCGCTGAAGGCCAGGTCGGTGTGGCCCTCGATGGTGATGGTGTTGTTGTCGTAGATCCAGCACAGGTTCGACAGGCGCAGGTGGCCGGCGATCGAGGCGGCCTCGCCCGAGACGCCCTCCATCAGGTCGCCGTCGCTGCACAGGGCGTAGACGTTGAAGTCGAACAGCGGCCGGTCGCCGTAGGCCAGGCGCTCGCCGAGGAAGCGGCCGCCCATCGCCATGCCGACGGAGTTCGCCACGCCCTGGCCCAGCGGCCCGGTCGTGACCTCGACGCCGGTGGTGAAGTGGTATTCCGGGTGGCCGGGGGTGCGGCTGTCGAGCTGGCGGAACTTCTTGATGTCCTCAAGGCTCACCGCCGGGGCGTTGGCGCCGTCCTTCTCGGCCACCTGCGCGAGGTGCAGCAGGCTGTAGAGCAGCATCGAGGCGTGGCCGACCGAGAGCACGAAGCGGTCGCGGTTGGGCCAGTGCGGGTTCGCCGGGTCGTAGCGGAGATAGCGGTTCCACAGGGTGAAGGCGACCGGGGCGAGCCCGAGGGGGGCGCCGGCGTGGCCCGAATTCGCCTTCTGCACCGCATCGATCGTCAGCGTGCGGATCGTGTCGATGCTGCGCTGGTCGATCTCGCTGGTGCCGGCCTTCGGCTTGGTGTCGGCTGCGCTCATCTGGGGGCCTCGTCGAGTAAAAGGGGCAGGACGCCGCGTCTCACGACGCCGCGCCTTGGGCCGCCTGCGGGTGCATCACGGGCCGCTCGCCCGCGTGCCCGGAAGCGTCCGGGTCTCCGCTGCGCTCCTTAGCGGGTCCGATCGCGCGACTGAAGTTCAGAAGCGTGTTGACGAGCGCGACGTGGCTGAACGCCTGCGGAAAATTCCCGACCTGGCGCTTGCGGGCGGGGTCGTACTCCTCGGCGAGCAGCCCGACGTCGTTGCACAGGGACAGGAGGCGCTCGATCAGCGCGCGGGCCTCCTCGCGCCGGCCGAGCCCGATCAGGTTGTCGGCGTACCAGAAGCTGCAGGGCAGGAAGGCGCCCTCGCCGGCGGGCAGGCCGTCGGTCGTCTGGCCGTGCGTGTCGTAGCGCAGCACGAAGCCGTCATGCATCAGGTCGCGCCCGATCGCCTCGACGGTGCCGACCACCCGGGGGTCATCCTGGGGCAGGAAGCCCATATGGGCGATGAGGAGCAGGCTCGCATCGAGGTCCTTCGAGCCGTAATACTGCACGAAGCTGTTGAGCTCCGGATCGAAGCCCTTCTCGCAGACCTCGCGGTGGATCTGGTCGCGGACGGCCCGCCAGCGCACGACCGCCTCGGCGTCGCCGGCGGTCGGCTCGCCGTCCCGGACATGGGCCTCGTAGAACCGGATCGCCCGGTCGAAGGCGACCCAGGCCATCACCTTCGAGTGGACGAAGTGCTTGCGCCCGCCGCGCACCTCCCAGATGCCTTCGTCGGGCTCGCGCCAGACCCGTTCGAGGTGGTCGAGGAGGGCGCGCCCGACCCGCACGCCGGATTCGTCGGCCCGCATGCCGCGCTGGTGGGCCTGGAACAGGGCGTCGAACAGCTCGCCGTAGACGTCGAGCTGGAATTGCTGCGAGGCGGCGTTGCCGATGCGGACGGGCCGCGACCCCTCGTAGCCGGGCAGCCAGTCGAGCTCGATCTCCGGCAGCAGGCGCTCGCCGGCGATGCCGTAGAGGATGTGGGCCTGCTCCGGGCTGCCCGCCACCGCCCGGGTGAGCCAGTCGCGCCAGGCCCGGGCCTCGTCGAGGTAGCCCGCATCCATCAGCGCCAGCAGCGTGAAGGTCGAGTCGCGCAGCCAGCAGAACCGGTAGTCCCAGTTGCGCACGCCGCCGATCTGCTCAGGGAGAGAGGTGGTGGGAGCCGCCACGATGCCGCCGGTCGGCCGGTAGATCAGCGCCTTGAGCGTCAGGAGCGAGCGGGTCAGCACCGCGTCCCAGGGGGTGCCGCCCTGGCAGCGCCGGCACCAGGAGCGCCACCAGGCGGTGGTGGCGGCGAGCATCTTGCGCGGCTCGATCGGCGCCGGATCCTCCTCGTGCGAGTGCCCGTAGCTCAGCACGAAGGCGACGCTCTGCCCGGCCTCGACCGCGAACTCGGACACCGTGGACTGGCCGACCCCTTTCAGCGGCGCGCGGGTGCGCAGCACCAGCTTGTTCGGCCCGGCGATGGCCCGGAGGTCGTCGTTCTCGCTGCGCGACACCCAGGGCACCGCCGAGCCGTAATCGAAGCGCACCACCAGGTCCATGCGCATCGCCACCCGGCCGTGCACGCCCTCGACCAGGCGCACCAGGTGGGTGCCGTCCTCGACCGGCATGTAGTCGATCACCCGCACCGCGCCCTCGGCGGTCTCGTGCGTGGTCTCGAGGACCAGCGTGTTCTCGCGGTAGCAGCGGGTGCTCGTCGCCTCGGCCGAAGGAGCGATGCGCCAGTGGCCGTGGTCCTCGCGGGTGCCGAGCAGGGCGGCGAAGCAGGCCGAGGCGTCGAAGCGCGGCCAGCACAGCCAGTCGACGCTGCCGTCACGCCCGATCAGGGCCGCGCTGCGCCCGTCGCCGACGAGCGCGTAATCCTCGATGAGCAGCGCCATGGTGCGTCCCGAACAGAGTCGTAACGCGGTTAGCTAGAGCGGCCTTCCCCTCGGTCCAACCCGGTCGTCGTCAGCGCCGGCGGTCGATGAGGTCGATCATCGCGGCGCCCGCATTGGTCACGCCGTCGCCGAGGGCCACCACCGTCCGCGCCATCATCTGGCCGGCCGGCGCGAAGGGCAGCCAGGGCAGGGTGCGCTCGGACTCGGCTCCGGTGCTCGCGGTGCGGGTCGCCGAATCCGGCGCCCTCTCCGGGACCGCACGGAAGACCTTGAGCTCCTCGGGCCGCGCCGGCGGCCGCAGGTCGGCCAGGGCCGGCACCGCCCGGGAGCGATGGATCGCGGCGGCGCGGCGAGACGCCTTGCCCTCGGGCTTCTCGTCGAGCTTGGCCTCGGCGACCGGCAGGACCGGCGCCGCGGTCACGATCGGCAGCCTGGCGATCAGCGGGAACTGCTGCTCGAACTCGAGCGGGTAGGGCGCGCGCACCCGGCCCTCGCCGTCCGGGACGGACCGGAACAAGTCGGATCCCTGCGGCAGCGGCTGCACCGCGGCGACGTGGCCCTGCGGCGCCCGCGGCGGCGCCTCGCGCCAGTAGAGCGAGCCCGCCGCCAGGCAGATCGCCACGCAGGCGGTGGGCAGCAGCGGCAGGTAGCCCCGCGAGGTGCCGGCCAGGCTCCCGATGGCGCCGACATCCGCCGGCTTGCGCATCTGCCCGTTCTGCCGCATCCGAACCTCCCAGCGAACCGATGGCCGGAATGAAGCGCCGGTTTCGGGCCGAAGCGGGGCCGTTTCTTTGCGCTTTCGTGTCCGAGCGCGAAATCGGGGCGAGAGGGCGCCCTGCCGTAGGGTCCGAGGCGGACCGCACCGCCGCTCCACTCCACTGACCATGGACGGCAGGCGCCGTTCTCTCATAGAGCATGGGCGGTTCCCGCCACCCTTTCCTCCAACCGTGTGGGACGGCCGCCCCGCCATTTCCTCCGACCACGTGGGCGGCTGCGCCGCCCCAGGCCCAACATTTGCGTGATCCGCCGCCGACATGCCCGACCGCGCACCCCCCGTCCCGGCACATCCGGCCCCGTCCCCCGGGGAGAGCCTCGTCATCGCCGTCGTCGACCCGAGCCGCGCCCGGGCCGCGATCCTGGAGGAGGGCCTGCGGGCCGTCGAGGGCGCCCGGGTGGTGGTGATCCCCGACACCGCCGACCTCCTCGACCGGCTCTCCGCCCTCTCGCCCGACGTGGTGGTGATCCACCTCGAGAGCCCGAGCCGCGACCTCCTGGAGCAGATGTTCGGCGTCTCGCGCCTGGTGGAGCGGCCGGTGGCGATGTTCGTCGACCGCTCCGACGCGCCGATGATGCAGGCGGCGGTGGATGCCGGCATCTCGGCCTACATCGTCGACGGGCTCAGGGCCGAGCGGATCAAGCCGATCATCGAGATCGCGATCCTGCGCTTCAACGCCTTCGCGCGGCTGCAGCGCGAGCTCTCCGAGGCGAGGAGCGAGCTCGCCGACCGCAAGCTGATCGAGCGCGCCAAGGGCATCCTGATGAGCGCCAAGGGGCTGACCGAGGACGAGGCCTACAAGCAGCTCCGGCGCAAGGCCATGAACGAGAAGCGCAAGATCGTCGACATCGCCCGCGCCATCGTCACCGCCGCGGACCTGCTCGGATGAGGCTGCAGCTCGGCTACGTCCCGCTCACCGACGCCGCGGTGCTGATCGCGGCGGTGGAGCGCGGCTTCACGGCGGCGGAGGGCCTCGAGGTCGACCTCGTGGCGGAGCCCTCCTGGGCCACCCTGCGCGACCACCTCGCCCTGGGCCTCCTCGACGGCGCCCACATGCTGGCGCCGCTCGCGCTCGCCTGCCACCTCGGCCTGAGCGGGCCCCAGGCCCGCCTGATCGCCCCGGCGGCGCTCGCCCGCAACGGCAACGCCGTGACCCTGTCGTTGCCGCTCTGGCAGGCACTGGATGCCGCTTCCGACGCCCTGCCGGAGGTGGCGCGGGCGCTCGCCCGGGTGGCCGAGGCCCGGCTGGCGGAGGGGCGCCCCCTGACGCTCGCCACCGTGCATCCCTATTCGAGCCACACCTACCAGTGGCGCCGCCTGCTGGCGCTGGGCGGCAGCTCGCTCTCGGCAGTGCGCCTCGTCGTGGTCCCGCCGCCCCGCACCGTCGCGGCGCTGGAACGCGGCCAGATCGACGGCGTCTGCGTCGGTGCACCCTGGAGCACCGTCGCGGTCGAGGCCGGGGTCGGTCGCATCGCGGCCCTGGGCAGCGCGATCGCGCCGGACTGCCCGGAGAAGGTGCTGGCCTTGCCCGCCGAGATGGAGGACCGCGCCGCGCCGCTGCTGCGCGCCCTCCGGCGCGCCGCCCGCTGGTGCGGCGATGCGGAGAACCGCGAGGATCTGGCCGCCCTGCTCGGGAGCCCGCGCCATCTCGGCCTCGACCCGGCGCTGATCCTGCGGGGTCTCGCCGGCTCGCTTCGCCTGGCGCCGGGCGGTCCCCTGGTCGAGGCGGACGATTACCTGGTTCTCGGGGAGCGTGAACTCACCCCCGACCCGGCGGGAATCGCCTGGCTCGTCGACGAGATGACGGCGGCGGGTCAGATCGAGGAGGGGGCGGCGCCGGCGCAAGCGGTGGGGCTGTACCGACCGGACCTGCTGGCGGCGGCGTAACGCGTCCCCGGTCGGCGCAAAGCATCGGATACCAGCCGCGTCGTTCCGGGGCCGCAAAGCGGTGCCCGGAACGACGATGGAGAATGGGACATTCCGCCTGGCGAGCCGATGCGTGCCGAGTGACGACTTGCCGGGTCGGTCTTGCGCCTATTTCGGCGCCACCCTCGCACCTGCCCATCCTTTGAGCGCCAGCGCACTGCCCATTCCCCATCCACCAGCCCATCATTTGTGCATCGCAGCAACCGGCCACGCTTCCTTGCCGGAGCCCTCGGCCAAGCTGCGAATCATTTCAATTTCAATCACTTGAATCGCCCGCGACGCAGTTGGCACGGAACCTGCTCTTTCCTTCTCGTCCGTCAGCGTCGACGGGCACTGACCGTCAGCAGAGCCGCTGACCCGAGTTCCCCGGTGGGCCCGCATCCGCGCGGCCAGCTGAAGATCTTGGGCGGCGGTTTTTTGCGTTCGGCACCGGACTTCGCGCCACGGCGGCGCAACGGCTTGAGGGTGAAGGATCGATGAGCAGCGTTGAGCACACCACGCGTCGCGGCATCCTCAAAGGGGCAGCCGGCGCCCTGTCGCTGGCGGCCGCCGCCCGCGTCGCCCTGCCGGGCGGCGCCTTCGCGCAAGGTGCGGGGCCGGAGGTGAAGGGTGCCAAGCTCGGCTTCATCGCGCTCACCGACGCCGCGCCGCTCTTCGTCGCCAAGGAGAAGGGGATCTTTGCCAAGCACGGCATGCCCGACGTCGAGGTGCTGAAGCAGGCGTCCTGGGGCACCACCCGCGACAACCTGGTGCTGGGCTCGGAGGGCAACGGCATCGACGGGGCCCACATCCTGACCCCGATGCCCTACCTCATCAGCGCCGGCCGGGTGACGCAGAACAACGTGCCCGTCCCGATGTACATCCTGGCCCGGCTCAACCTCGCCGGGCAGTGCATCTCGGTCGCCAAGGAGCATATGGGCGACAAGGTCGCCCTCGACGCCAAGCCGTTCCGGGCGGCGCTCGAGCGCAAGAAGGCCGCCGGCAAGTCGGTGAAGGCGGCGATGACCTTCCCGGGCGGCACCCACGACCTCTGGATCCGCTACTGGCTCGCCGCCGGCGGCATCGACCCCGACAAGGACATCGAGACCATCGTCGTGCCGCCGCCCCAGATGGTGGCGAACATGAAGGTCGGCACGATGGACTGCTTCTGCGTCTGCGAGCCGTGGAACGAGCAGCTGATCACGCAGGGCATCGGCTACACCGCGCTCACCACCGGCGAGCTGTGGAAGGACCACCCGGAGAAGGCGCTCGGCATGCGCGCCGCCTGGGTCGACAAGTACCCGAACGCCGCCAAGGCCCTGCTCGCCGCCGTGATGGAGGCGCAGCAATGGTGCGACAAGCCGGAGAACCGCGACGAGCTCGCCGGCATCGTCGCCAAGCGCCAGTGGATCAACGTCCCGGCGACCGACGTGATCAAGCGGATGAAGGGTGAATTCGATTACGGCGACGGCCGCAAGGTCGCGAACAGCCCGCACATCATGAAGTACTGGGCCGACAACGCCTCGTACCCGTACAAGTCGCACGACCTGTGGTTCCTCACCGAGGACATCCGCTGGGGCAAGTTCGACGCCCAGACCGACACCAAGGCGCTGGTCGAGAAAGTCAACCGCGAGGACATCTGGCGCGAGGTGGCCAAGGGCATGGGCGTGACCGCCCCGGCCTCGACCTCGCGCGGCAAGGAGACCTTCTTCGACGGCAAGGTCTTCGATCCGGCGGACCCGTCCGCCTACCTCAACAGCCTCGGCATCAAGAAGGTGGCGTGATGGCGCTCGGAACCACGCTCGGGCGCGTCGGCGCCGCCAAGCCGGAGGGGGCCAAGGCCCCTCTCGTCACAGCCGCCGCGCTGAAAGGCGTGGCGCTCCGGATCGTGCCGCCGCTCGTCGTGCTGGCGGTCTTCCTGCTGCTCTGGGAGGTGCTGTGCCAGCGTCCCGGCGCCGGCCTGCCGCCGCCCTCGCGGGTGGTGTCGGAGGCCTGGGAGATCATCGCCCACCCGTTCTACGACAACGGCGGCACCGACAAGGGTCTGTTCTGGCACATCAGCGCCAGCCTCCAGCGCGTGGCGCTCGGCTTCACCCTGGCGGTGGTCGCCGGCGTGATGCTCGGCACCCTCGTCGGCCAGTCCGAATGGGCGATGCGCGGCCTCGATCCGATCTTCCAGGTCCTGCGCACCATTCCGCCGCTCGCCTGGCTGCCGCTCTCGCTCGCCGCCTTCCGGGACGGCCAGCCCTCGGCGATCTTCGTGATCTTCATCACCTCGATCTGGCCGATCATCATCAACACCGCGGTCGGCATCCGCAACATCCCGCAGGATTACCGCAACGTCGCGGCGGTTTTGCGCCTTAACGCCTTCGAGTTCTTCGCCAAGGTGATGCTGCCCTCGGCCGCGCCGTACATCTTCACGGGCCTTCGCATCGGCGTCGGCCTGTCCTGGCTCGCCATCGTGGCGGCGGAGATGCTGATCGGCGGCGTCGGCATCGGCTTCTTCATCTGGGACGCCTGGAACTCCTCGCACATCAGCGAGATCATCGTGGCCCTGGTCTATGTCGGGGTGATCGGCTTCGTGCTCGACCGCCTCGTCGCCGGCCTCGGCCACCTCGTCACCCGCGGCACCGCCACGGCCTGAGGGAGGCCACCCATGACCACTCTCAACGCGACCCATCTCAGCCTCGAGCAGATCGGCATCAGCTTCACCCGCGGCGGGCGCACAACGGAAGTGCTGCGCGACGTCGACCTGAAGATCGCGAAGGGCGAGTTCGTCTCGCTGATCGGGCATTCCGGCTGCGGCAAGTCGACGGTGCTCAACATCGTGGCGGGCCTCTTGAAGGCCTCCACCGGCGGCGTCCTCCTCGACGGCAAGGAAGTGAACAGCCCCGGCCCCGAGCGCGCCGTGGTCTTTCAGAACCACTCGCTCCTGCCCTGGCTCACGGTGCGCGAGAACGTGGCCCTCGCCGTCGACAAGGTGCTGAAGGCCAAGAAGAGCAAGGCGGAGCGGCGCGACTGGATCGAGCACAACCTCGCGCTCGTGAACATGACCCACGCCGCCGAGAAGCGCCCGCACGAGATCTCCGGCGGCATGAAGCAGCGCGTCGGCATCGCCCGGGCACTCGCCATGGAGCCGAAGGTGCTCCTGATGGACGAGCCGTTCGGTGCGCTGGACGCGCTGACCCGGGCGCATCTCCAGGACCAGCTGATGGAGATCCACCTGCGGCTGAAGAACACCGTCATCATGATCACCCACGACGTCGACGAGGCGGTGCTGCTCTCCGACCGGATCGTGATGATGACGAACGGCCCGTCGGCCACGATCGGCGAGGTGCTGACGGTGCCGCTCGAGCGGCCGCGCAGGCGCCTCGAGCTGGTCGAGGACCCGACCTACACCCACGCTCGGGCCGAGGTCTTGGAGTTCCTCTACGCCCGCCACGCCAAGCCCGCGATCGCGGCCTGACGCCCATGACCGAACGCCTCGTCGTCATCGGCAACGGCATGGCCTCGCTCCGCTTCCTGGAGCGACTGACCGAGGCGGCTCCCGGCCGCTTCGACGTCGCCTGCGTCGGCGCCGAGCCGGTGGCGGCCTACAACCGGGTGCTGCTGTCGTCGCTCCTCGGCGGCGAGGTCGACGAGGCGGCCTGCACCTTCCGCGGGCTCGACTGGTACGCCGAGCACGGCATCACCCTCGTTACCGGCGCGCCCGCGACCGCGATCGACACCGCCGAAAAGATCGTCCAGGTCGGCGAGGGGCTGGTTCTTCCGTTCGACAAGCTCGTGCTCGCGGTCGGCTCGGTGCCGATCCGGCTGCCGAAGCCCGGCATGGATCTTCCCGGCGTCATCACCTTCCGCGATCTCGCCGACGTCGCGGCGATCCGCCGGGCGGCGGTGGCGGGCGCGCGTGCGATCGTGATCGGCGGCGGGCTCCTCGGGCTCGAGGCGGCGGTGGGCCTGGCGCGCCTCGGCGTCGACACCACGCTGCTGCACGTCATGGACCGGCTGATGGAGCGCCAGCTCGACCACGCCGCCGCCGGCCTGGTGCGCGAGGCGATGGAGGCCCGCGGCGTCCGGGTGATCCTGCAGGCCGACACCGCCGCGGTCGAGGGCGACGGCAAGGTCGAGCGCCTTCGCCTCTCCGACGGCACGGCTCTGCCGGCCGACCTCGTGGTGATGTCGGTCGGCGTGCGCCCCTCGACCGCGCTCGCGGCGAGCGCGGGGCTCGCCGTCGGCCGCGGCATCCGCGTGGACGACACGATGGCGACCTCGGTGCCGGGGATCTACGCGCTCGGCGAGTGCGCCGAGCACAGGGGCCAGACCTACGGCCTCGTCGAGCCGGCCTACGAGCAGGCCGAGGTGCTGGCCCGCCACCTCTGCGGCGTGCCTGCGGCTTACGCCGGCACCTCGCTCGCCACGAGCCTGAAGGTCTCCGGCCTGCCGGTCTTCTCCGCCGGCGCCGTCGACGTGCCGGACGGCGCCGAGGCGGTGACCTGGAGCGATCCGGCCTCCGGCCTCTACCGCAAGCTCGTGATCGCCGGCGATCGCCTGATCGGCGCGGTCTTCGTCGGCGACGTCGCCGAGCAGGGCTGGTGCAAGGCCCTGATCCGCACCGGCGACCCGATCGGCCCGGACGACCGGGACGACCTCATGTTCGGGCGTCCCGCCCCCCAACCCCTCGCAGCGTGAAGGAGCCCGCGATGGCCGACGACTTCAACGCCGAGCAGAAGCGCTACCTCGAAGGCTTCTCCCACGGCATCGCCGCAATCCGCATGACCGGCGGCCTCGCCGCCGGGGGCACCGCCTCGGCCCCGCCGGCGGAGCCGACCGGGCCGGACGCGAGCCACATCAAGGCGCAGGACCGCACCGTGAAGAACGGCGGCAAGCTCGCCGAGCAGGAGAAGTGGAAGCGGGCCGAGAACCCGTTCGATGGCCACAACCGGCTGATCGCCGAGGCGGAGACCGGCAAGGCGCCTAAACCTGAGGACAATTTCCGCTGGCGCTACCACGGGCTGTTCTGGGTCGCGCCGGCCCAGAACTCCTACATGTGCCGCCTGCGCATCCCCAACGGCATCCTGCACCACTGGCAGTTCGCCGGCATCGCCGACCTCGCGGACGCTCATGGCGGCGGCTACAGCCACGTGACGACACGGGCGAACCTCCAGGTGCGGGAGATCAGCCCTGAGCACGGCCAGCCCTTCCTCGACGGGCTCGTCGATCTCGGGCTGACGGCGCGAGGTGCGGGCGCCGACAACATCCGCAACGTCACCGGCTCGCCGACGGCGGGCATCGACGCCCAGGAACTCCTCGATACGCGGCCGCTGGCGCGGAGCTGGCACAACCACATCCTCAACGACCGCTCGCTCTTCGGCCTGCCGCGCAAGTTCAACGTCGCCTTCGACGGCGGCGGCGTGCTGCCGGTGCTGGAGGAGACCAACGACATCGGCTTCCAGGCGGTCGAGGTGCTCGACGGCGCCGCGGTCGAGCCCGGGATCTGGATGCGCCTGGTGCTCGGCGGCATCACCGGCCACCGCGACATCGCCCGCGACACCGGAGTGGTCCTGCGGCCGAAGGAGTGCAACGCCGTCGCCGACGCGATCCTGCGGGTCTTCATCGAGAACGGCGACCGCACCAACCGCAACAAGGCGCGGATGAAGTACGTCCTCGACGCCTGGGGCTACGACAAGTACCTCGCCGCGGTGGAAGAGAAGCTCGGTCGCAAGCTCGAGCGGGTCGATCCCGCCCACGTGAAGCCCCGCGGCGGCTTCGATCGCTACGCCCATGTCGGCGTGCATGCCCAGGTGCAACCCGGCCTGAACTGGATCGGCGTGGTGCTCCCGGTCGGCAAGATGACCACCGACCAGATGCGCGCTCTGGCCCGGATCGCGCAGGAATGCGGCGACGGCCAGATCCGGCTGACGGTGTGGCAGAACTTCCTGTTCTCGGGCGTGCCCGACGATCGGGTTGCGGAGGTCGAATCCCGCGTCGCGGCCCTGGGGCTCTCCACCAAGGCCTCCAGCATCCGCGCCGGCCTCGTCGCCTGCACCGGCAACCGCGGCTGCAAGTTCGCGGCCTCCGACACCAAGGGCCACGCGCTCCTCATCGCCGACCACGTCGAGGCGGCGGTGCCCGGGCTCGACGTGCCGGTCAACGTCCACCTCACCGGCTGCCACCATTCCTGCGCCCAGCACTATATCGGCGATATCGGGCTCATCGGCGCCAAGGTGGTGGTGAGCGAGGAGGGCGACACCGTCGAGGGCTACGACATCGTGGTCGGCGGCGGGTTCGGCGAGGCGGCCAAGATCGGCACCGAGATCTGGAAGGCCGTGAAGGCCGAGGACTGCCCCGGCCGGGTCGAGACCCTGCTCACCGACTACCTCCAGCACCGCACCGGCCCGGAGGAGACCTTCCAGGCCTACACCGCCCGCCGCGGCCCCGACGCCTTGAAGGCCTTGGCCGGCGAACGAATGCTGGAGGCGGCCGAGTAAGGCGCACTTCCTCCTCTCCCCGGAGGCGGGGAGAGGGCCGAACCCTCGTCCAGAGGCTTCGGCAAGCCGGCCCGGCAGGGCGAGGGTGAGGGGGTGGTTCCGAAGGAGCCACATCCGTCGAGACCCCCTCATCCTCGCTCGGGCTTCGCCTGCGCTAGCCGTGTCTCTTGAACAGAGACACGGCCCTCTCCCCGCCCGCGGGGAGAGGGGAAGGCCGGTGCACCACCGGCGGAATGCCACTCTCCTTCGGTAGCCCCCGATGACCCAGCACGTCGCTCCCCCGCTCGTCCTGATCCCCGAATCCGCCCCCTTCAACCCCGACCAGCGCGCCTGGCTGTCGGGCTACTTCGCGGCCCTGCTCGGGCCGGCGGTCGAGGGCGCCACCGCCCTCGGGGCCGGCGAGGCGCCCGGCGGTCCGGCGCTGGCCGATAACGGCGACGCGCCCTGGCACGACCCGTCGATGGGCCTCGATGACCGCATGGCGATGGCCAAGGACCGCTCCGAGCCGCAGAAGCTGATGGCCGCCATGGCCCAGCAGGATTGCGGCCAGTGCGGCTACAATTGCGCCGACTATGCCAACGCCATCTTCCTCAGGAAGGAGGAGCGCCTGAACCTCTGCCAGCCCGGCGGCAAGGAGACGCTCCGGATGCTGAAGAAGCTGGAGGCGGAGTTCGGCACCGCGGCGCCGGCCGGCGCCGCGGCCCCCGCCTCCGACGAGGCCCCGAAGGCGGACGCTCAAGTCGGTCCCTACGGCCTGTGCCGCGAGAACCCGGCCGAGGCGGTGTTCCTCTCGCGCCGGCGCCTCAACGCGCCCGGCGGCGAGAAGGAGACCTGGCACATCGAGATCGATTTGACCGGCACCGGCATCGACTACGTGGTGGGGGATTCCCTCGGTCTCTTCCCCGCCAACGCCCCGGCCCTCGCCGACGCGGTCATCGCCGAGCTCGGCGCCCGGCCTGAGCGGGTCATCGCCACGAAGCTCGGCGAGAAGACGCTCCGCGATCACCTCCTCACCAACTACTCGCTGGGCGCCGCCCCGGACGGGCTTTTTCAGCTCCTCTCGCTCCTCACCTCCGGCGCGCAGCGCAAGAAGGCCCAGGCGCTCAGCGCCGGCGAGGACCCGGACGGTGATTCCGCCTATCTCGACGTGCTCGGCGCGCTCCACAAGTTCCCGGGTGCGCGCCCCGACGCCGAGGTCTTCCTCGAAGCCCTCGACGAATTGCAGCCGCGCCTCTACTCGATCTCGTCCTCGCCCAAGGCCGATCCGGGCCGGGTCTCGCTCACCGTCGACGCGGTGCGCTACAGCCACCGCTCGCGCCTGCGCCTCGGCGTCGCCTCGACCCATCTCGGCGAGCGCCTGGCCGAGACCGCCACGGTGAAGGTCTACCTGCAGAAGGCCCACGGCTTCGGCCTGCCGGACAAGCCCGAGACTCCGGTCATCATGGTCGGGCCGGGCACCGGTATCGCGCCGTTCCGCGCCTTCCTGCGCGAGCGCGCGGCGATCAAGGCGCCGGGCAAGAACTGGCTCTTCTTCGGCCACCAGCGCCAGGCCTCGGACTTCTTCTACCGCGACGAGCTCAACGGCCTGAAGGATCAGGGCGTGCTCACCCGCCTGTCGCTCGCCTGGTCGCGCGACGGCGGCGAGAAGACCTACGTCCAGGATCGGATGCGCGAGAACGGCCGCGAGCTGTGGCGCTGGCTGGAGGAGGGCGCCCACTTCTACGTCTGCGGCGACGCCAAGCGGATGGCCAAGGACGTCGAGCGCGCGATCATCGACGTGGCGGCGAGCCACGGCGGCAAGAGCCCGGAGGAGGCAGTGGCATACCTCGCGTCGCTCAAGAAGGCGAACCGGTATCAGGCGGACGTGTACTGAGCCGCATGCGCGGGCCTCGTTTCGACGCCGCTGTGCGGCGTCCTGCAGGACAGCCTTAGGTCGAGATTAGCAATATGCTATTATCTCGGCATGTTGCCGATCGCTTACAGCAAGGCAGCTCTGCGGACCTTGAGCCGATGCCGACCAACGTATCGGCCCTGATCCGCGCCAAGGTCGAGCAGTATGCCGCCTCTCCTCAAGCGCAGGCCAACGACGTGAAGGCGCTCAAAGGAGAGCCCGGCGTCTTTCGGCTCCGCGTCGGCGATTGGCGCGTGCTGTTTACGGAAGACGGCGTGGTGCTGGCAGTGATTCGCGTCGCCCCGCGCTCCAGCACATACGACTGAATCGGAGGTCCCGCCCATGAACACGCAGCGGATCAAGACTCCGGCCGGCGACACCCTGATCGTTCTGGCCGAAACCGACTACCAGAAGCTCCTTGACGCCGCAGAGGACAATGCCGACCGCCTCGCCGTGGCGGAGTTCCGCCATCGCCTCGCCACAGGGGACGAGGAACTGATCCCGGCGGCGGTCGTCGATCGCCTTCTCTCGGACGAGAACCGTGTGCGCGTCTGGCGCGAGCACCGTGGCCTGAACGCTGCGGCCCTCGCGGAGCAGGCTGGTCTCTCCCAAGCCTTCCTGTCGCAGATCGAGACCGGGAAGCGGGACGGCACGATCGACACCTATCGGAAGATCGCCGCCGTCCTCAACGTCAGCCTGGACGATCTTCTCGGGTGAGCTGCGGGCGGTCGGGGAGCTTCGGCGGCCCGTCCCTTGCTTCCCCCACATCGGCCCCACGATCCGCACGCCCGGCGAAAGGCTCCCGCGATGAACCTGCACGTGCCGGCCCTCACCCCCGAGGCCGCTCCCGTCCGGACCACCTGCCCGTATTGCGGCGTCGGCTGCGGGGTGCTCGCCCGGCCGGACGGCCAGGGAAGCGCGAGCGTCGCCGGCGATCCGCAGCACCCGGCGAATTTCGGTCGGCTGTGCTCGAAGGGCTCGGCGCTGGGTGAGACGCTGTCCCTCGACGACCGGGTGCTGCACCCGGAGATCGCCGGGCGGCGGGCGAGCTGGGACGAGGCGCTCGATGCCGTCGCCGAGGGATTCCGGCGCACCATCGCGGCGCACGGGCCGGAATCGGTGGCGTTCTACCTCTCGGGCCAGCTCCTGACCGAGGACTACTACGTCGCCAACAAGCTGGCGAAAGGCTTCATCGGCACGCCTCACGTCGACACCAATTCGCGCCTGTGCATGTCGTCCTCGGTGGCTGCGCATCGCCGCGCCTTCGGCTCCGACACCGTGCCGGGCTGCTACGAGGACCTGGACGAGGCCGACCTGCTGGTGCTGGTCGGCTCCAACACCGCCTGGTGCCATCCGATCCTGTTCCGCCGCATGCTCGACGCGCGGGCGAAGCGCGGCACGAAGATCGTCGCCATCGACCCGCGCCAGACCCAGACCGGCGAGGAGGCCGACCTCTTCCTCGGCCTCAAGCCCGGCACCGACACCGCGCTGTTCTCCGGCCTGCTGGTCCACCTCGCCGACACGAACGCCCTCGATCCGCGCTACATCGCCGAGCATACCGCCGGCTTCGAGCCGGCCCTGGAGCGCGCCCGCCAGATCGCACCGACGATTCCGGCGACCGCCGCCGCCACCGGCCTGACCGAGGCCGAGGTCGCGACCTTCTTCGACCTCTTCCGCACCACGCCCCGGGTGGTGACCGCCTTCTCGCAAGGCGTGAA
Organism: Methylobacterium variabile; assembly: GCF_001043975.1. Classification (GTDB taxonomy): domain Bacteria; phylum Pseudomonadota; class Alphaproteobacteria; order Rhizobiales; family Beijerinckiaceae; genus Methylobacterium; species Methylobacterium variabile. The sequence continues at coordinate 3,865 of NZ_LABY01000094.1, read as the reverse complement.
CCAGTCCGCGCAGGGGACCGACAAGGCGAACGCAATCATCAACTGCCACCTCGCCACCGGCCGCATCGGCCGGCCCGGCATGGGGCCGTTCTCGTTGACCGGTCAGCCCAACGCCATGGGCGGGCGCGAGGTCGGCGGGCTCGCCAACATGCTGGCGGCCCACATGCACTTCACCCCGGAGGAGGTGGACCTGGTGCGCCGGTTCTGGGCCGCGCCGCGGATCATCACCGGCGAGGGGATGAAGGCGGTGCCGCTGTTCGAGGCGATCGAGCGCGGCAAGATCAAGGCCCTGTGGGTGATGGGCACCAACCCCGCCGTCTCGATGCCCCGGGCCGACCGGGTGCGGGCGGCGCTGACCAAGCTCGACACCTTCGTGGTCTCCGAGGTGGTGGCGAACACCGACACGGTGCGGGCCCGCAACGCGGTTCTGCTGCCGGCGCTGGCCTGGGGCGAGAAGGACGGCACGGTGACCAATTCCGAGCGCCGCATCTCGCGCCAGCGCGCCTTCCTGAAAGGCCCGGGCGAGGCGCGGGCGGACTGGTGGATCATGGCGCAGGTGGGCAAGCGGCTGGGCCACCCCAAGGCCTTCGCCTGGGCGAACGCCGCCGCGGTGTTCCGCGAGCACGCCGCCCTGTCGGAGTTCGAGAACCGGGGCAGCCGCGACTTCGACCTCGGGGGGCTGGCCGACATCACGGACGCGGCCTACGACGCCGCCGCACCGGTGCAGTGGCCGCTGACCCGCAAGGCCAAGGCGCCGCAGGCCCGCTTCTTCGCCGATGGCGGCTTCTACACCCGCGACCGCAAGGCCCGCTTCGTCGCGGTCCAGAAGCCGGCCCTGGCGCAAGGAACCAGCGACGCGCTCCCCTTGCGCCTCAACACCGGCCGGGTGCGCGACCACTGGCACACCCTGACCCGCACCGGGAAGAGCCCGCGCCTCTCGGCCCACCGGGCGGTGCCGTTCGTCGAGATCCACCCCGACGACGCGAGGGCCGCAGGCTTGAGCGACGGCGACCTCGCCCGGGTGCGCACCGCCCACGGCGCGGCGGTGCTGGAGGTCATGGTGACGCCGGGCGCGCAGCCCGGCGTGCTGTTCGCCCCGATGCACTGGAGCGAGGCCAACACCTCGGACGGCCGCGTCGGCGCGCTCGCGCAGGGGGCGGTGGACCCGGTCTCGGGCCAGCCGGAGCTGAAGGCGACCCCGGCCTCGATCGCCCCGGAGCCCTACCGCTCCCGCGGCTACCTCATCACCCGCGAGGCGGTGGCGGCGCCCTTCGGCTGGTGGTGGGCCCGCGCGACGCTCGAGGGCGCGACCGGCCTCATCTTCGCCGCCCAGGACGGCCCGTCCGAGGCCGGGGCGCTGATGCGCGAGCTGTTCGCGAATGCCGAGCTCAGCGAGTACGCCGACCCGGCCCGCGGCCGCTACCGCGCCGCCGCCTTCCGCGCCGGGCGGCTCCTCGGCGTGCTGGCGCTGGCGCCCGCCGCCGAGCGCCAGACCTGGGATGCCGCCAAGGCGTTCTTCCGCACCCAGGAGCTGCTCGAGCCCTCGGCCCGCCGGGCGCTGATCTCGGGACGCGCCGAGAGCGCCGGCACCGGGCCGCTGGTCTGCGCCTGCCACACCGTCGGGCTCGATACCATCCGGGCCGCGATCAAGGGTGGGGCGCAGAGCGTCGAGGCCGTTGGAGGGGCCTGCAAGGCCGGCACCAATTGCGGCTCGTGCATCCCGGAGATCCGCAAGCTGCTGGTGGCGGAACTTGCGCCGGTCCCGGCTTAGGCGCATCTGATGGCCTCCGACTTCCCGCGACTCGTGTCAAAAGCTCACCTTCCCATGCGTACCCCCCGCGCTCCCCGCGAGACCCGCTCCCCGGGCCTCGAGCCCCTGGCCGTGCTGCCGGTCTTCGTGACGCTCGACGGCAAGCGCGCGGTGCTGGCCGGGGCCAATGGCGGCGCGGCCTGGAAGGTGAAGCTGCTGGCCGCCGCCGGCGCTCATGTCGACGTGTTCGCGACCGAGCCGACCGAGGAGATGCGCGGCACCCCGGCGGAGGCGGTGGCCGGCCGCGTCGTCCTGCATGAGCGGGACTGGTCGCCGGCCGATCTCGAGGGAGCCGCCTTCGCCATCGCGGCCTTCGAGGACGAGGGCGAGTGCGCATGCTTCGTCGGGGCCGCTCGCGCGGCGGGCGCCATCGTCAACGCCATCGACCGGCCGCACCTCTGCGACGTCTCCTTCGGCGCCATCGTCAACCGCTCGCCCCTCGTCGTCGGCATCTCGACGGAGGGGGCGGCCCCGGTCTTCGGGCAGACCGTGCGGGCCCGCATCGAGGCGATGCTGCCCTCCGGCTTCAAGGCCTGGGTGGCGGCGGCCCGGGACTGGCGCGCCGAGGTGAGCGCCCGCTACCACGCCTTCGCGGAGCGCCGGGCGTTCTGGGAGCGCTTCACCGACCGTGCCTTCGCCGAGCCGGAGCGGGCGCCGGTGCGGGCCGACCTCGACGCGCTCATCGCCGCGAGCGACACCGCGCCGGCGGGCGGCAACGTCGCCCTGGTCGGGGCCGGCCCGGGCGATGCCGAACTCCTGACCCTCAAAGCGCTTCGAGCGCTCCGCAGCGCCGACGTGATCCTGTACGACGACCTCGTGGCGCCGGAAATCCTCGACTACGCCCGGCGCGAGGCCCGCACCATGCTGGTCGGCAAGACCGGCCACGGCCCGTCCTGCCGGCAGGATGACATCAACGCCCTGATGGTGTCGCTCGCGAGGAGCGGCAAGCGGGTCGTGCGGCTCAAGTCCGGCGACCCCCTGGTGTTCGGCCGGGCCGGCGAAGAGATCGACGCCTGCCGGGACGCCGGCATTCCGGTCACGGTGGTGCCAGGGGTGACGGCGGCGCAAGGCGCGGCGGCGGCGCTCGGCGTCTCGCTCACCCACCGGGACGCCGCGCGGCGCCTGCAATACGTCACCGGGCACGACCGCCGCGGCGCCCTGCCGGACGACCTGAACTGGGCGGCGCTGGCCGACCCTACGGTGACGACGGTCGTCTACATGCCCAAGCGCACCCTGCGCGCCCTGTTGGCCCGGGCCGTGGCCGAGGGCCTGCCCGCCGCGACCCCGGCGCTCGTGGTGTTCAACGCCACGCGGCCCGACCAGGCGGTGGTGCGGGCCGAGGCCGGCGACCTTGCCAACCGGGTCGAGGCGGCGGGGCTGGAGGGGCCGGCAATCGTCATGGTGGGTAATGCCCTCGGGCGCGAGGCGCAGGCCGAGGCGATCCTCGCCGAGGCGCTGCCGGCGGCAGGGCGCGCCGGCCTGTAGATCGCGGGGTCAGGCCGAGGCCCGCTGCGCCCGGTCCGCGCTCCACGAGACGGCGCAGCGGTTGCGTCCCTGCCGCTTGCCCTCGTCGAGGGCGTCGCTCCGTCACCGCAGCCTCTCGGCCCGGCGGTTGGCGCGGAGCGTGAACAGGCAGCCCGGCGCCCCCTGGACCAGGAACGCGCCACGTGACCCTGCATCGGGCCCGGCCTTGGCCAGGAGCGCCGCGACCGTCGCAGTCATCGCCGTGACGGCGAGCGAGGTCCGACGGAACGTCCACTGCTTCCGTCGGTCAGCCACCCGGGCACTGGCAAGAATCTGTGTGATACCGCCGCGCCTTCGAACGGACCCGTTCGGAGGTGCAAGGCAAGCCCGAACGGGCGCCGGCGCTGATGCGCCGGACGCCTTCGCATCGACGTGTCGATGCGAAGGCGCGAGGGTATGAGAGGGGCAGGCCTCGAGGAGACATGCGCCTCCACCCGGGTTCATGCTCACGGAGCGGATCGTGAACATCGGCCTCTCCCCGCCCGCGGGGAGAGGGGAGGCCCGTGCCTGTTCCGGAAGCGGGCGGGTCAG
>NZ_LABY01000093.1 GCF_001043975.1 Methylobacterium variabile | reverse complement strand
CTCGTCCTGTCCTGTTCGGGATGGTGGGGGGTGATCAGGCGGTGATGGTGGTGAGCAGGGTGGCGAAGGGCGTGGCCTTGGTCTTGAGCGCGGCAGTGGCGACGACGGTGCGCACGTCTGCCTCGCCCTTGGCCGCCCACATCGCCCGATAGCCGTTCGTCACCTTGCGCTGGACCACCGCCGGCCGCAGGTCGCGCTCGCAGGCGTTGTTGGGTGTGCCTTGTCCAAGGTGCACCATCCTCCCCGGTGGAAATCCGGGCCGGCAAACTCTCGCTCCAGCCGGAAGCACTCGGGGCGGGTCAGGAGGCGACGAATGGCCTGAAGCACCCCGAGACACGGCCCCTTCAGGGGGTCAGCGGTCCGCACGGGCCGGAACGTGAGTGAACACCGAGCAGGCCTCGAAAGCTGCAGATGTGGAAGCCGACCCGCCCCAATAACGGGGAAGGCCGATGTCGCGGGGGTAGCGAGCGAGACACGCACCCTGCGGTTCCACCGGGGTAAGGGTGCCGGCACGTGCGGGACATGGATGGTGCGCAACAAGGGAAGTCTGCCGCGGTGGAGAGGGCCAAGCCCGCATCCAACGACGAACCCGTGAGGGCCAGCGTCGGCCGTGGCAGATGGCGGATGGGCTCGTAGTACCGTCGAGGCCGGGTAACGCCGGCGGAGGGAAGGAGCCCTGACTCGGTTCAGCGGGAATGCGAGCGGAGAGCGCGGCGATTGACATCACGTCTAGCAACACCGACTCACACCGTTCAGAAGCTCCAGACCTCGCTGCAGGCGAAAGCTAAGGCTGAACCGGCCTTCCGGTTCTACGCCCTCTGGGACAAGATCTGTCGGGCGGACATCATCGAGGAAGCCTATCGCCGCTGTCGGGCCAACGACGGCGCACCAGGCATCGATGGCGTGACGTTCGACACGATCGAAGCCGAGGGCCTGGATCGCTGGCTGGAAATGCTCGGACAGGAGCTCAAGAGCGGTTCATACCGCCCGCAGCCCCTGCTGAGAGTGTGGATCCCGAAGAGCCACGGCGGACGCCGACCTCTCGGCATCCCCACCATCCGTGACCGCACGGTCATGATGGCGGTGGTGCTGGTGATCGGCCCCATCTTCGAGGCGGACCTGCTGGACAACCAGTACGGTTTCCGTCCCGGATTGGACGCCAAGATGGCCGTGCGGCGGATGTTCTGGCACGTCAGGGACCGGGGGCACCGCGAGGTGGTCGACGTCGATTTGCGCGACTACTTCACGTCGATCCCGCACGGTCCCCTGATGCGCTGCCTGATCCGCCGGATCGCCGACGGGCGGCTGCTCCGCCTCGTCAAGAGCTGGTTGACAGTGACGGTGGTGGAACGGACTGACCGCCGGGTGATCCGCTCGGCCGAGGCGCGGCGGACGAAGAAGGGAACTCCGCAAGGCTCGCCCCTGAGCCCCCTGCTGGCGAACCTCTACTTCCGCCGCTTCGCCCTGGCCTGGCGCGACCACGGGCACCAAGACCAACTCGACGCCCACATCGTCAACTACGCCGACGACTTCGTGATCTGCTGCCGACCCGGCCAGGCCGGAGAGGCGATGACGCGGATGCGGCGGCTGATGACGCGGCTCGGGCTGGAGGTGAACGAGGCCAAGACCCGGATCGCCCGACTGCCGGAGGACGCCGTCACGTTCCTCGGGTACACGCTTGGGCGGTTCTACGGCCGGGATGGGCGGGCCTTCATCGGCACGCTCCCATCGCGGAAAGCCGTGAAGGGTCTGCTTCGCCGGATCCACGACAGCACGACGCCGCGATGGCATGGGGATGCCCCAAAGGCGAAGGTTGCCTCCATCAACCGCCTGCTGCGCGGATGGTGCGGGTATTTCGACCAGGGGCCGGTGATGGCCGTCTACGACCTGATCCGCCGCTATGTCGATCGCCGGCTGCGACACTGGTTGATGAGGCGAACGGGGCGCCGCGGGCGCGGCTTCGGGCGGATCTCGCAGGATTACCTGCACGACACGCTCGGGCTGTTCCGCATCCCCGCTCGTCGCGCCGACCTGCCGAGGGCGAAGGCTTGAGGAACCGAGTGAAAGCCGGGTGCGGGAAATCCGCACGCCCGGTTTGATGAGCGGCGACTGGAAACGGAGCTATGGCGCGAACTGCGACACCGGCATGGGCGAAAGCTGCCGGATAACACCCCTGCCTCGCAGCCTACGGCCACCGCGCCAGTCGCCGACTCTAC
>NZ_LABY01000092.1 GCF_001043975.1 Methylobacterium variabile | reverse complement strand
CCCACCGGGGAGGGAGAGTCCGCGGCCAGGGGCGGACGGATCGTGGCGGCCGGCGACAAGCGGCTGCACGAGGCGGCGCTGGCGCTGCTGAACGGGTAGCGGGCTCCCGCTCGGGAGACCGGCCGGCAGGGGGCGTTCCTGCGCGGCCCCTCGGCTTCCTCGGGAGTGGGGGGGCGCCCGCCACGCCGTTTCGCGGCGCCGGCTGCGGACATCACAGGTCAGCTCGGAGGATCGCGCGGGTGGGCTTCGGCCGTGCCTGCGGATTGCTCTCGCGGCTTCCTAAGGGAGCGAGCCGGGATCTCCGGGGCAATGCTTCGTCGGATCGTCGCTCTCGCCGGAAGCGCTGGCCAGCCAAGGCCGGCGGCCCGGCCGTCGAGGTGTCCGCGAGACATGGAAGACGACGGTCAGGATGGCGAGGCCCACCGCGGCGCCCACTCCCATCAGCGCGACCTCCGGCATCAAACGGCCCCTCCGCTCGTCCTGACCTGCGCTCTTTCGGGCTCACGCGGGGCCGGCCTGAGAGCCGCGACGGCCGCGAGCGCACCCTCACGCCACCTCGGCCTTCGCCTCCCCGGCCACCGGGGTCGCTGAGCCCGGCACCGGGGTCGCTGAGCCCGGCACGAACGCGTCGAACGCCGCCCAGAACTGCTCGCGGATCGCGTCGCGCTCCATCAGGATCTCGTGGCGGGCGCCGCGGATCGTGATGGTGTGGCCGGCGGCGAGCCGCGCGGCGAAGCGCTCCACCGCTGGCGTGCTGCAGACCGGGTCGGCGCCCGCAGCCACCACCAGCACCGGCACGCGGATGCCGAGCGGGTAGCGCGGGTCCTCGAAGTGGCGCATCGCCCGGAAGGCGGCGGCGAGCCAGGCGATGGTGGGATCGCCGACCGCTCCGGCCCCGACCGCGAGCGCCGCGGCGGCGTTGCGGGCGTAGCGCACGGGGTCGGCGGTCAGCCGGTTGTTCGGGAACGGCTTGGTGGCGATCGAGACCGCCGAGCCGCCCGGCACGTAGCGGCGGCCGAAGCCGAGGGCGCGCAGGACGGCGGCGAGGCGCATCGCCGCCTTCGGCCGGCGGATCATGCAGATCGCCACCATCGGGGCGAGGACCACGAGGCGGCTGAACGGCAACCAGCCCTCCCGGGCGGCGGTGAGGCAGATCGCGCCGCCCATCGAGTGGGCGAGACCGAAGAACGGCCGCGGCATCCCGGCCTCCATGACCTGCGCCTCCACCGCCGCGAGGTCGAGCCGGTACTCGGAGAAATCGTCGACGTGGCCCTTGTGCGCGTCCTCGACCGTGCGGTCCGACCCGCCCTGCCCGCGCCAGTCGAAGGCGACGACGTGGAAGCCGCGGCTGCGCAGCTCCGTCACCGTCTCGAAGTACTTCTCGATGAACTCGGCCCGGCCCTGCACCAGGCAGACCGTGCCCTGGACGGTGCGCGCCGTCGGCGCCCAGGTGGCGACCCGCAGGGCGAGGCCGTCGGCGGTCCGGACCGTCCGGAGCGTGGCGCCCGGCGGGATCGGGTTGTCGGGCGTGGCGAGCAGCGGCACGGTCACGGCATGGTCCCCGAAGCTGTCATGAGGCGCAGTGTGGCACGGCGGAGGCTGAAAAGTGAGTTGCGCCGGCATGCGCGATCCACACCCGATCGGCCCGCCGGGCACCCGAAAAAAATTCGCACGATCCCGCTTGAAGCGGTCTTGAACAGACTAGACCCTGCTCCGATATCGGGGAGGCGCCGGCCGATACGGCGGCGCACAAGACCTGGTCCGGCCCCAGCGGCGGACCCACCAGACTGCATATTGCTTCCGACGGAGAATATGTCATGCGTCAGTTCGATCTCGCTCCCCTGTACCGTTCGACTGTCGGCTTCGACCGCCTGTTTTCCGCTCTCGATCAGTTCGTGAGCTCGGACGCGGCACCGACCTACCCGCCCTACAACATCGAGCGCACGGCCGAGACCGCCTACCGGATCACCCTGGCGGTGGCCGGCTTCACCGACCAGGATCTGTCGATCGAGGTCCGTGAGAACGCGCTCACCGTGAAGGGCGAGCGCAAGGCCGAGGCCCGGCAGACCGAGTTCCTGCACCAGGGCATCGCGGCCCGCGGCTTCGAGCGTCGCTTCCAGCTCGCCGACCACGTCCAGGTGACCGGTGCGGTGCTGGAGAACGGCCTGCTCCACGTCGACCTCGTCCGCGAGATCCCGGAGGCCAAGAAGCCCCGCCAGATCCAGATCGCCTCGGGCTCCCGCCCGCAGTCGATCGAGGGCAGCGTCCAGAAGGCCGCGTAAGCGTCTGGCCTTCACCCCGATGGGGAGCGCCCCGGCCGCCCGGCCGGGGCGTTTTCGTGTTCACGGCAGCAGGTGCGTGCCGTGAGTGAGCGCCGCGCCGGCCCGCAGCGCGACCGCCACGAACACGGTCTCGGCCAGCTCCTGCTCGGTGGCGCCGGCCTTCTTCGCCGCCTCGCGATGCACCTCGAGGCAATAGGGGCACTGCGTGGTGAGCGCGACCGCCAGCGCCATCAGCTCCTTGTACTTGCGCGGGATCGCCCCCTCCGCCAGCGCCGCCTTGTCGAGGGCCTCGAACGCCCCCATCGCCTCGGGGGCGAGGGACTTCAGGGCGGGCAGCTTCTTCAGGTTGGCGGCATCGTACATGGCGTCGTCCTCCCGGTAGGGCCGGTGTCGTGGACCGGCCGCCCGTCGGGGCGGTCCGGCCCTGCGACAGCTAGAGCGGCGCGAGGCGATGCCCAATGCAGCGCGGACGGGGCATCGCCTCGCCCTTCGATGGAGGGCACGAAACAGCCATGCCTGCGCCGTGGCCGTTTGCCGTTCAGCCTCTGCGGACGATGGTGCGCTCCAGCCCGGCGGAGCCCTTGCCGATGCCGGGCTGCGCCGCGTTGACGTTCATGCCCAGCCCCAGCGCAGCGAGGGCTCCGATCTCGCCGCTCTTTGTCCCGGTCGGCCGGCTTACGGCCCTCGCACGGATATCTGTTCTCCGCTCAAGCCTGCGTGCCGCGCTTCCTTTCCGTTGCCTTGTCGTGATCGCTGATCGGCAGGAACGCGATCTTCCGCTTCGGGACGGCGAGATAGTGGAACGTGTTCGTCTCGCGGATCCCGTCGATCGCGCCGAGCTTCTCGACAATGAAGCGATGCAGCTCGGTGTTGTTCTCGAACACTGCGTTGAACATCACGTCGTAGCCACCGGTCGTCATGGCGACGAAGTAGACCTCGTCGAGCGCCTCGAGTTCGGCGACGATGGTCGACAGGTCGGCCAGCACGACCTTGAGGCCGATCATGACCCAGGTGGAAAAGCCCATCTCGATCGGGTTGGTCTGCGCGACAAACTCGATGACCTTCGCCTCGACCAGTCGGTTGATGCGGCCCCGGACGGTGGATTCCGGTTCGCCCAGCAGCTCGGCGATCCGCAAGGCGGGCATCCGCGAGTCTTCCGACAGCAGCTTGATGATGCGACCGTCCAGGTTGGTGAGCTTCATGGCCTCTCTGCCGCGCCCGGGTGATGGCCGTTGCATCGCCTGTGCCCGGCGCTGCCGCAAGAGCCGCGGATCAGGATTGCCCGTCCGGGCGCCGTATGCCGGGGTCAGGCGGACCATGACGGGGACGATCCCGGCGCGACGGTGTGACCGTCATACATGAGGCCGCCTGCCCGATCCTGCGCCAGGAGCAGGGGACCGTCGAGATCGACCCAGTCCGCATCCGCCGCGAGCAGCAGGGCGGGCGCCATCGCGAGCGAGGTGCCCAGCATGCAGCCGACCATGATCCGCAGGCCTCGCGCCCGGGCGGCCGCATGGAGCCGCAGCGCCTCGGTCAGGCCGCCGGTCTTGTCCAGCTTGATGTTCACGGCGTCGTAGCGCCCGCGGAGCCGGTCAAGGCTTCCGGTATCGTGGACGCTTTCATCGGCACAGATCGGGACTGGCCGCGGCAGATGGCCGAGGCACTCGTCCGCGGCGGCCGGAAAGGGCTGCTCGATCAGTTCGACCCCGGCATCGACGCAGGCCTGAACCAGGGCGGGATACGCCGCTTCGCTCCAGGCCTCGTTCGCGTCGACGATCAGCCGCGCATGCGGCGCCGCGTGCCTGACGGCGGCGATCCGCTCAGCGTCGCCGTCGCCGCCCAGCTTCACTTTCAGGAGCGGCCGCGCCGCGACCCGCGCCGCCGCTTTCGCCATGGCTGGCGCGGCGTCGAGGCTGATCGTGTAGGCGGTCACCCGCGGTGCCGGGGCCGGCAGGCCGGCCAGCGCGTGAACCGGGCGGCCGGCTTCCTGCGCCTCCAGGTCCCAGAGCGCGCAATCCACGGCGTTGCGCGCCGCGCCTGCGGGGACCAGCCCGGACAGGTCGCCGCGGTCGGCGCCCCCGGCCAGGGGACCGGCCAGGGACCGGACCTGGTCCATGACGGTGTCGACCGTTTCGCCGTACCGCGCATAGGGCACGCATTCCCCCTGGCCGACCCGGCCGCCCCGGCTGACCGAGGCGACCACCACGACGGCTTCGGTGCGGCTTCCGCGCGCGATCGTGAAGGCCCCGGCCGTCGGGAAGCGCTCGACGGCCGCCGTCAGGATTAGGCCCGTGGTCACGCCGCCCTCGCGGACAAGCCGAAATCCGCCAGGAGGTGCTCGACCAGCGGGCCGCAGCCGAACCGGACCGGGTCGACGGCGGGCAGGGCGTGCGCGGCGGCCGCACGGCGCAGGTACGACACCGCCGCGGCCTCATCCAGGCGCTCCGTGTTCACGGCGATGCCGACGCAGCGGATCGCCGGGTTGGTGACGCGCCCCAGCAGTTCGGTAGCCGTGATGACCTCCGCGATGCTCGGAACCGGGGCCTGGACGCCGCGCATCGTCCGTCGCGTCGGCTCGTGGCAGACGACGAAGGCATCGGGCTGAGCGCCGTGCAGGAGGCCCAAGGTCACTCCCGAGAAGGACGGGTGGAACAGCGAGCCCTGCCCCTCGATGATGTCCCAGTGGTCCGGGTCCGCGGCCGGGGAGATCCACTCGACGGCGCCGGAGATGAAGTCGGCCACGACCGCGTCGATCGCCGCGCCGCGTCCCGAAACGAGGACGCCGGTCTGCCCCGTCGCGCGGAAGTCGGCGGCCACCCCGGCGTCCCGCAGCTCCTTCTCGAGGGCGAGCGCCGTGTACTTCTTGCCGACCGAGCAGTCGGTCCCGACCGTCAACAGCCGGCGGCCCGGCCGCACGTCGCCCTTGCCGGTGGCAAAGGTCCGGTCGGCGTGGCGCACGTCGACGAGCCGGACGCCCCGGCGCTCCGCCGCGGCCGCGATCTCCGGCACGTCGCGCAGGCGCACGTGGAGGCCGGAGGCGATGTCGAGGCCCGCTTCGATCGCGGCGACGATCGTGGGCGTCCAGGCCGGATCGAGGGTCCCGCCCGCATTCGCGACCGCCACGACGAGCGTGCGGGCACCGCGGGCCATGGCGGCCGGCACGTCGAGGTCGGGCGCCCCGGTGTCGGCGCCGCAACCGGGCAGGCGGAGCTGTCCGACGCACCAGTCCGGGCGCCAATGGTAGAGGCCGTGCGCGACCTTGGCGGCGAGCTGGTCCCGCACGTCGCCCAGGAACAGCAGGTAAGGCTTGGCGATGTCCATGGTCGCCCCCTCAGTCGACGTAGGAGGGAACGGGGTGGGCCAGCGCGAGCATCTCGATCTCGCGGGCGATGCCCATGTCGACGCCTGCATTCGGACCACGGCCGAGGATGCGGCCGAACAACCGGCCCAGGGTACGGAAGCCCGCCTCGTCCATGCCGCGGATCGTCATCGCCGTGGAGCCGAAGCGGTAGGCCGCGTCGTTGCGGTCGCCGGCGCGGCGCGGAACGCGGATGCCGTTGCCGGTGATGCCATGGTCGCCGAAGGCGGGCACCAGCGTGGCCGGCTCCCAATCGCTGTCGCGCAGGTCGACGACCACCATGTGGGTGTCGGTGCCCCCGGTGAAGAGGTCATAGCCCGCCTCGCGCAAGCCCTCGCAAAGGGCCTTGCCGTTGGCGACCACGGCCTGCATCAGGCTCGCGAAGTAGGGCTTGGTGATCAGGTCGAGCTGGATCGCGCGCGCCGCGATCAGCTGCATCGGCGCCGGTCCCTGGAGGCCGGGATAGATGGCCTCGTCGATCGCGGCGGCGAACTCGCTGCGGGAGAAGGTGAAGGCGCCGCTGCGCGGGCCGCACAGGGTCTTCTGCGTCGAGGTGGTCGCCACGTCCGAGTACGGCACGGGATTGTCGTGCAGGCCGACCGCCACGAGCCCGGCGACATGGGCGATGTCGGAGAACAGCAGCGCTCCGACCTCGTCCGCGATCTCGCGCAGCGCCCTGAAGTCGATGGCGCGCGGGTAGCTCGTGGCGCCCGCGACGATCACCTTCGGCTGGAACTCCTTGGCGAGGCGGCGGGCGCCCTCGAGGTCAAGCCGGTCATCCCCGGTCAGGCCAAAGGAGCGGACCTCTCGCTCGGCGCTCGTGATGTGGCGGGCCGTGCCGTGGCTGATATGGCCGCCGGCCCGATCGTCGAAGGACAGCAGGCGCTCGCCGGGCTTCATGATCGCCCGCAGCACCGCGACGTTGGCGAGCGTCGAGGACAGCGCCTGCACGTTGGCGGCCTGCGAGCCGAATACCGACTTTGCCCGGTCGATCGCCAGTTGCTCGATCTGATCGACCTCCTGGCAATTGGCCATGGTCCGGCGCCCGGGCCAGCCGGAAGCGTTCTTGTTGACGAGGTGCTGTCCCTCGGCCTGCCGCATCGCCAGCGGGCAGTACGAGCCCGAGGCGATCATGTTGATCGAACGGCTCTCGCGGTCGCGGTCAGCCTGGATCAACCGGTCGATATCGCCGCCGATCTCGGCCAGGGGAGCGCCGAACACTTGTGCCCACGCCTTGCTGCTTCGGGCGTGAGGGGCTTCTTGGGTGATTGTCGGCATGATCCTGCTCCATGACTGCGCCGGGCGCCTTCCCCCATCAAATTGCGAATATCGCAGCTATGTCAATCAAAATCGCGAAAACAGCGATTATGGCTGGCGCCGTCGGCGAGAAATGCCGGGATCGGCTAAAAACGGTGCTGCCGCCTGCCGCCCATCGCGGCCTTATGGCTGAATAAGCGGCATGAGCAGAGTTTTTTGCGATAATCGCGGATTTATGGTTTGACTTTCGCGAAATTCACGGCTGTGTTGATGGTGGCCGGACAGTCCCGGGCACGAGTCGACCGCGCCGGTGGTCCGGTCGGCCGAAGTTCTCAGAGGGGCATGACCTCGTCCGGTCAAGCATAGAGGAGGGTGGTGATGAGGCTTCGTTACCTCGCGGGGGCCGCACTCGCGTTGGCCATCGGATGCAGCGCGAGCGCGGCGGGGGCCGCCTCCGTATTCGATACGGTCAAGCAGCGCGGGTCGCTCAATTGCGGCACCGACAACACCGCCCCCGGCTTCGGCTACCTCAACACCAAGACCGGCCGCCTGGAAGGCCTCGACGTCGATTTCTGCCGCGCCGTGGCCGCCGCCGTGCTCGGCAGCCCCGAGAAGGTCAAGTTCGTCACGGTGACCGACAAGAGCCGCTTCAACGCGGTTCAGACCAACCAGGTCGATGTCGTCTTCGCCCACACCACCGTGAAGCCGGTCCGGGAATCGGCCATCGGCATCGATTTCCTGCCGATCAATTTCTACGACGGTACCGGCGCGCTGGTGAAGACCTCCGCCAATATCAAGTCGTTCAACGAGCTGGACGGGGCAGCGATCTGCACGACACAAGGCTCGGGCACGGAGACCACCCTCTCGACCTATGTGCGCAGCCGGAACTGGAAGACGACCAAGGTCCTCACCTTCGAGAACCTGGAAAAGGTGTTCGCCGCGCTGGAGAGCGGCCGGTGCGACGCGATGGTCACCGACCGCTCGGCGCTGGCCGCCTGGCGCTCGAACGCACCCAAGCCCGACGACTACGTGATCCTCAAGGACGTCCTGGCCAAGTCGCCCTTCGCCGGCTTCGTCGCCGCCAACGACTCGAAGTGGCGGAGCGTGCTGCGCTGGGTGACCTACGCGCTGTTCCAGGCGGAGGAGTTCGGGATCACGTCGGCGAATGTCGGTGAACGCCTCAACAGCGCCGACCCGTTCGAGCAAAAATTCCTGGGCGTGAAGGGCGGCTTCGGCAAGGATTTCGGCCTGCCCGACGACTTCCTGGTCACGACCATCAAGGCGGTCGGCAATTACGGCGAGATCTACGACCGCAACATCGGGCCGAAGACGCCCTACGCTCTGGACCGCACCGGGACGGCCAACGCACTCTGGACCAATGGAGGGCTGATGTACTCGCCCCCGTGGAACTGACCGCGGGCCGGAGACACGTCCGGACCCGCCCCTGAAGTCAGCACTTTCGCGGAGCAGTCCAATGATGCTTCAAGCCACCGCAGCCATCGCGACGGCCAAGCCCGTCGCCAGCGACCGGCAGCGCCTGCGCCTGCGGTTGCGGCGGCAGGCCGTCCAGGCCGCCATCGTCCTCGCCGTCGCCGCCCTGGTGATCGGCTTCGGCTTTGCCGTCCGCCGCGGACTCGCCAAGCAGGGGATCGACTTCAACTTCGGTTACCTGCTGGCGCCGGCCAACATCAACCTGAGCGAAGGGGTGACCGTCGTCTTCGATGGCGCCCGGCCCTGGCTCGACGGCTTCTCGTCGAGCGACACGAACGCCCAGGCGATCCTGGCGGGGCTGTTCAACACGCTCAAGGTCGCGCTGATCGCGGTCGTCCTGGCGACGGTGCTGGGCACGATCCTCGGGGTCGGCAAGCTTTCGACCAACTTCCTGCTCCGCAAGCTCAGCTTCGGTGTCATCGAGTTCGTGCGCAATACGCCGCTGCTGATCCAGCTGGTGTTCTGGTACTTCGCGGTGATGCTGAAGCTGCCGCCGATCGCGCAGGCGAGTGAGTGGTATGCCGGCGTGATCGCCAGCCGGGGCGGCGTCTACCTTCCGACCCTGGTTCCCGCCGCAGGCGCCACACCCGCCGCGGCGGTCGCGCTCGGCGCGGCGACCGTCCTGGCCGTCCTGGCCCTGATCCCGGTCCTCGACCGCCGCCTGCGCGCCGCCGCCCTCGCGGGGGCGGTCGCGGCGACCGCCGCCGCTGCGATCCTGGGCTTCCCCCTCGCGGTCGAGGAGCCGGTCCGCACCCGCTTCGGCGCGTCAGGAGGCATCAGCATGACGCCGGAGATGGCGGCGTTGCTGCTGGCGCTGATCGTCAACGGCGCCGCTTATCTCGCCGAGATCGTCCGCGGGGCGATCGAGGCCCTGCCCCGGGGGCAATGGGAGGCGGCGGCCGCGCTGGGCCTGTCCCGCGCTGAAACGATCCGGCAGATCATCCTTCCCCAGGTGTTCCGGATCGTCCTGCCGTCGTTCGGCAACCAGTACATCAGCCTGACCAAGAGCACGTCGCTCGGCATTGCCATCGGCTACCCGGACCTGTTCAACGTCTACGGCACGATCTCCAACCAGACCGGCCGCAACCTCGAAGGCATCCTGATCGTGATGTTGATCTACCTGCTCCTCAGTTGGGTGATCAGCGCGCTCGTCAACTTCGCCAACGCCCGGCTCGTGGCTGCGGGGGCGGGACGATGACCGCGTGGCCGCTGCGCTGGGCGAGGCGCAACCTCTTCGCCACGCCGCTGGACGGCGCCCTGTCCCTCCTCGTCATCCCCACCGGCCTCTGGCTGATCTACGCCCTGGCCGTCTGGGCCTGCCGCGATGCGCAGTGGAGCGTCCTCGGCGACAGCATGCGGGTCATGATGGTCGGCGTCTATCCGGCCGACGCGCTGTGGCGCGCCTGGACCGCGGCCGTCATCCTGGCGGCGCTGGCCGGCGCGACGGTCGGCCTCGTGGTCAAGGACGATCCTTTCGCCCTCCTCGGCGGCGCTGCGCTCGGCATCCTGGTCTGCGCGTCCCTGCTCGCCGGCCGCGACCTGGCGGATGCTGGCTGGGCCGCCGTCGCCTGCCTCGCTGCCGCCGCCGGCTGGCTGGCGATGGCCAAGCTGCCCGCAACGAGGCGCGCCCTGCCGCTGGCCTGGTTGCTCGGGTTCGCGCTGGCCGGCGGGATCTTCGCCGGGCCCGGCTTCGACGCCTGGGGCGGACTGCTCCTGAGCATCATCCTGACCATCGCCGTCTCCGCGCTGACCCTGCCGCTCGGCATCCTCCTCGCGCTCGGCCGACAGAGCCGGATCGCGAGCCTGCGCATCTGCTGCACGGCCTATATCGAGGTGTTCCGGGCGGTGCCGCTGATCCTGGTCGTGTACTGGGTCTGGATCGTCGTCCCGCTGCTGCTGCCCGACCTGTCCGTGTCCGGCGTCGTGCGCGGCGTCGTCGGCTACACCGTCTTCTTCTGCGCCTACGTCGCGGAATATGTCCGCAGCGGCCTCCAGGCCGTCCCCCGCGGGCAGGTCGAGGCCGCACGCTCCCTCGGGATGGGCACCTGGACGCTCAACACCCAGGTCGTCCTGCCCCAGGCGATCAAGGTCGTGATCCCGGCCCTCGTCGGCAACATGCTCGACATCTTCAACGCCGCCACGCTCGTGTTCATCATCGGCCTGACCGACTTCCTGCGGGCGGGACAGATGATCCTTGCCGATCCGCGCTTCGGCAACCTCACCTACGAGGTCTACGCGTTCCTGTTTCTGGTCTACTTCGCGATCGGCTCGCTGATCACCTTCACGGCTCGCAGCCTCGAAGGCAGCCTCGCGACCGGCCGCTGACGCCGCAACCCTGCCGGAGGTCACTCCCCTATGTCCCCCATCGTCACGTTCTCGGCCGTCGACAAGTTCTACGGCTCGTTCCAGGTCCTGCGGGGCATCGACCTCGAAGTGGCGCGGGGCGAGGTCGTCGTCGTCATCGGCGCCAGCGGTTCGGGGAAATCGACCCTGATCCGCTGCGTGAACGGCCTGGAGATGTATCAGCGCGGCCGCCTCGTCGTGGACGGCTACGACATGCCGAATGCCGAGGACCGGGAACTGGTGGGGGAAAAGGGACTGGCCGACATCCGCAAGGGCGTCGGCATGGTTTTCCAGCAGTTCAACCTGTTCCCGCACAAGACCGTGCTGGAGAACATCGCCCTCGCACCGGTACGGGTCAGGAAGAAGTCGCGCCACGAGGCCGAGGCGACGGCGCGGCGCCTCCTCGCCCGGGTCGGTCTGGAATCCCAGGCCGCCAAGTACCCGGCTCAGCTGTCCGGCGGGCAGCAGCAGCGCGTGGCCATCGCCCGCTCGCTCGCGATGGAGCCGCACGTGATGCTGTTCGACGAGCCGACCTCGGCGCTCGATCCCGAGATGGTCGGCGAGGTGCTCGACGTCATGCGCGAACTCGCCGCCGAGGGAATGACGATGATGATCGTCACGCACGAGATGGGGTTTGCCCGCGAAGTCGCCGACCGCGTGGTCTATATCGACCGCGGCTCGATCCTGGAGGTCGGCTCGCCCCAGGCGATCTTCGACACCCCGCAGAATGAACGGACCCAGATGTTCCTCTCGCGGGTCCTGAAGCACTGAGAACGCCTAACAGAATCATTGGATCTGGTTGAGTGTGATGATGCTGGCCTGGAGGAACGTGAAGGCCTCGTAGATGTCGGCACGGCGTTCGTAGCGGACGGGCAAGCGGCGGGCGCGGTTGAACCAGGCGTGGCTGCGCTCGACCACCCAGCGATGCCGCCCCAGCCTGTCGCTCCTCTCGATGCCACGTCGGGCAATCCGCGACGTGATCCCGCGCGCCCGGCACTCTCGGTGCCGCGCTCTCGCATCGTAGGCCTTGTCGGCGTGCAGCTTGTCGGGCCGTCGGCGCGGGCGTCCACGCCGACCCCTGCGCACAGGCGGGATCGCGTCCAGCGTCGGAGCCATGAGCGGGCCGTCGTGGCAGTTGGCGCCGGTCAGGACGAGGCCGAGCGGCGTGCCGCGCGCGTCGGTGACGAGGTGGCGCTTGGTGCCCGCCTTGCCGCGATCCGTCGGGTTCGGGCCGGTGGCAGACCTCCTTTTTTTCGCCGGCACGCTCGCGCTGTCGAGACTGGCCCGGCTCTCATCGATCTCGTCCGCCGCGTGCAGGCGTTCGAGCAGCACCCGATGCAGGCGCCGCCACACATCGGCGGCCTGCCAGTCACGCAGCCGGCGCCAGCAGCTCATGCCGCAGCCGCGGTTCATCTCGGCCGGCAGCATCTCCCAGGGGATGCCTGAGCGCAGCACGAACAGGATGCCGGTCAGGGCAGCTCGATCGTCCAGCCGAGGACGCCTGCCCTTGGAGCGAGGGGGGTGCGGCGGAAGAAGCGGGGCGAGCGCAGCCCAGAGATCGTCGGGAAGGGCGGGCGAGCCATGCCACACCAACGCCCGGCTACCCCAATCGTGCCGTTCTGTTAGGCGCTCTAAATTGGGTCGGCGAACACCAAACGGGCTCTGCGCAGACGAAGCGTTGGCCTGCCAATGCTTCGTCTGCTCAGCGGATCCGCATGGTGGAGCCCGCTTCGACGGCTCAGGGACATCGGTCGATCGAACGACCACCCCCCCCGGAAGCAGCGTCTGCGTCCGGGGGGCGACCTCGCGGGCCAGTTGATCGGGGCTGGGGATCCGGAGGTCGATCAGAAACTCATGTCAGATTGCGCTGCCCTCCTGCCAGTCTCGGCCCGCTGGCTCGTCGAGCGAGCGGGAGATCGTTGAGCTTGGTGCGGCGCCCGATCATGGTGATCGGGCGCCGGTCTCCTGTCGTCGACCGTGCCGCATGTCCTGCGACGAACCGGCAACCGGTTCGTTGGACGATGCGCGAGCAGGGTCTTAGTTCGAGCCGAACTTGTAGTTCAGGCCGGCGCGGACGACGGCGAACTCGGTCTTGGCGGCAGCGCCGCGCAGGTAGACTTCGTTCGTATCGAAGTCGTAGACGCCGCGATAGGCGTTCTTCTTGCCGTCGAGGTTCACGTAGAGGCCTTCGACCTTCAGCGTGACGGCGTTCGAGCGGAAGAAGTTCAGGAACGAGTCGGTCGGCAGGGCGTACTCGACGCCGCCGCCGGCCGCGTAGCCGGTGCGGAAGCTGTCCTTGAGCTTCTTGCTGGCGGCGAAGGCCTGGTCCTCTTCGCCCGAGCCATAGGCGAAGCCGCCGGTGCCGTAGACGAGCGTGCGGTCGAAGGCATAGCCGACGCGGCCGCGCACCGTGCCGAAATAGTCGAGGCCGTTACCGCTGGTGTAGACGGTGGCCGCGGGCGGCAGGAAGGCGAGGCCGGGAGTGCCGGTGAAGCCGTAGTTCAGCGTGCCCCGGGTGCGGCGAGCGAAGTCGACGTACTGGGCGTCGGCCTCGAAGCCAACGACGAAGCCCGAGCCCGGCGTGAACTGATAGTTGTAGCCGATCTGCGCGCCACCGGTGAAGCCGGAGTTCTTGGTCCGGTTCGTGTTGAGGGTGACGACGCCGTTGGTGCCCTCCGAATCGAACACCGATCCGGCCGGAAGGTTGTACCGGGACGTGTTGCGGCTGTTGGCGTCGAAGCCGTAGCCGGCATTCACGCCGAGGTAGAACCCAGTCCAGGTGAAGACCGGCACCGGCGTGAAGACCGGCGGCGGGGCTGCGCGACGCGGCAGGTCGGCCGCAGCGGCAACCGTGGTGAGGGCAGTGAACGCGGCCAGAGAGGCCAGGAACTTGTTCATTTGTTCAACCGAAAGTGGAGTTTCGCGATAACCACTATGCCTGATGCCGCAGAGGCATAATATGATTTTTCTGCAACACATGCTGCGGTTCTAGCTCGTTGAATTTTGATTCCTCGACGGAATCCACGGTTAAGATTTGAAGTTCATGGATATGATCCTAGGCACAAATTTTCTATATTTGAAACGATGCATATTATGCTTAGCGTCTTATTCTCCGCGCCATCCGTCTCACGGCCCATCGCCGGGCGGGGGATCGGGTTCGCCGGGTCGTGCCCGCGACGGCCGCATCCGCCCAAACGCGCCTTCGGGAACGGCGCCCCGCGGGCGGTCGGCGCCCGCGCCCCCACGCGGTGCGGTCCTGGAAACGGGACGGTGGCGAGCTTCGTGGCCGCGCCGGGAGCGCCGCAGGCTCCCGGTCCGTCCTCAGCGCGGTGTCGGCCGCCTGTCCGGCGGTGCCATCTCGAAGCCCTCGAACCGGAAGCCAGGCGCCACGGTGCAGCTCACCAGGGTCCAGGCGCCGAGGCTGGTGGCGGTCTGCTAGTGGCCGGCCGGCACCACGATCTGCGGCCGGTGGCCCCGCGCGAGGTCGGGGCCGAGGTGGCGTGCCTCGGCGTCGTGGCCGTTGGGGCTGGTGGTGACGACCAGCGGCGCCCCGGCATGCCAGAGCCAGATCTCCGTCGCGTCGACCCGGTGCCACTCCGACGTCTCGCCGACGTCGAGCAGGTAGTAGATCGCCGTCGAGGCGGAGCGCCCGTCGATCTCGCGGGGGTCCCGGAAGGTCTCGCGGTAATGCCCGCCCTCCGGGTGGGGCTTGAGGTCGAGCAGGCGAACGACCTCGGTGGCGGTGAGGTTTTGGGCTGTGAGGTTTTGCATCGGCGTCTAAGGGCGAGGGCCGTCGCTGCGCATGCGCACGGTCGACTTTACCTGACTCGGGCCCGACGGCCTGTCAGGAACGGGGGCGTCCTTCGGACATGGCGGGGCGATCGGCCGAGGGACCGCTCGGGGTGGCCGGCGGACACGCGATGTCCGGGAGCAACGTCAGCCGACGCCGTTCCGAGTGCGGCCTCAGGTCAGAAATCGACCGAGTCGCTCGGTTGGGCGATGCGCTCCTTCAGGGCATCGGACATCGGGAAGTTCAGGTTCTCGTTGCGGGGCGGGATCGGGCTCTCGAACCACTTGGCGTAGAGCCTGGCGAACGCTCCCGAGGCCATCATGTCCTTCAGGACGCCATCCGCAACCGCCTTGAGCTCCGCGTCGTCCCTCGGCAACATCAGGCCGTAGGGCACCAGGGTGTAGGTTTCGGGCAGGAAGGTGAAGGCAGCGGGATCGGCCGTGCGAGCCTTCAGGCTGGCGAGCAGGATGTCATCCTCCATGAAAGCCGCGGCCCGCCCGCTCTGAAGCGTCAGCATGGACTCGCCGTGATCCTTGGCCTGGATCACCGCGAAAGTGCCGCCCTTGGCCTTGATGCCGAACGCGAAGCCGACCGCGTTCGAGCTTTGCGTGGTGACGACGGTTCTGCCGTCGAGACCCTTCACGTCCTGGATGCCGGACGAGGTCTTGGTCAGCCATCGGGCCGACGACACGAAGATCGCAACCGTGAAAGCGACCTGCTTGAGTCGGGCGACGCTGCTGGATGTCGCGCCGCACTCCATGTCGATGGTCCCGTTCTGAATTAGCGGAATGCGGTTGGTGGAGTCGACCGGCTGGAGCCTGACCGCAAGGGTGTCGAGCTTGAGGTCACTTTTGATCTTGGCCACGACCTGCGCGCACAGATCGAGGGAGAAGCCGACCGGTTTCTGATCCACGCCGAGATACGAGAACGGGATCGAGGCCTCGCGATAGCCGAGCGTTACACTGCCGGTACGCTTGATCTTCGTCAGCGTCGGGCTCTCGGCTGAGACTGCGGTCGTGGCGAGGCTGAGGACGAGCGCGCAGGACGCTCGTGCGAAAACGCGGCCTGGGAACATGGCTTCGCTCCTCTCGACGAATGCGGACGCTTCCGGGCGTCGATCTTGGACGGGGTGGAGACGCCCCTTGCCGGGCTACCCGAGCTTCGACAGGACGGCGGTGCGGGCCTGCGGCATTGCCGGCGCGTTCCTGGCGCGGATGGCCTCGACCAGCCGGTCGATGTCCGCCGTGGTGTTGAACATCCCGAACGACACGCGGATGCCGTCTCGCTCGGGCGAGACCCGGATGCCGGTACGGGTGAAGTAGTCGAGCCACTCCGCTGCCGGCAGCGCGATGACGTAGATGTGCGGTGCGCGGTGCTCCCGCTCACGCGGGCCGACCAGGCCGACGCCGAGCCCGTCGAGACGCGCGATCAGGTCGTCGCCGAGGTCGAAGCAATGGTTCTGGATGTTCTCAATCCCGACCTGATCGATGAAGTCGAGCGCCGCCCCGAGCCCTTGGACAGCCGGCAGGTTGAAGTTGCCGAGTTCGAACCGCCCGGCGGTCGCAGGCAGGGCCATGTTGTCAGCGCGCGCGATGAAATCCGCTGGCGGGCTGGCGAGGCTCGCGGCCGCCAGATAGGCCGGCTCCAGCTCGATCCGCGTTGCGTCCCAGTAGAGCAGGCCGAGCCCCTGCGGCACGAGCAGGCCCTTATGCGTGCCCGAGCCGATGAAGGTCGCCTTCATCGCCTTGGCGTCGATCGGGACGACGCCGATGCCCTGCATGACGTCGACGACGAAGTAGAGGTCGCGCTGCGCACAAAGTCCGCCGACGCTCTCCACGTCGAACCGGTGCCCGGCGTGGAAGGTGACGTGCGACATGGAGATCGCGCGCGTCCGGTCGTCGATGTACGGCCGGAAGCTCTCCGCGTTCACCACCTCGGTCATCGGGATGAAAACGATCTCGACGCCCTTCCGCTGCAGATTGAGGAAGGCGTAGGCGTTGTTGGGATGGTCCCCCTCGATCATCAGGACCTTGTCGCCGGCCCGCAATGGGAGTGCGTTGGCGGCGATGTTCATGCTTTCGGAGGTGTTCTTCGTGAAGGCGATCTCGTGCGGCTTGGCGCCCAGGAGGGATGCGACCTTGGCGCGGGTCTCCTCCAGCCGATTGAGCCAGACCTGTTTCGGACCGGCCGTCTCGAAGCCCTCCTGCAGGAAGCGCTCGTAGGCCTCCTTCACAGGGCGGGAGAGCGGGGTCTGGAAGCCGCTGTCGAGATAGACCACGTGCTCCGCGGCCGGAAAATTCTGACGGACAGCAGCAACGTCGTAATGCTGGCTCATGATTACCTCTGTCGGCACGGACATGGCGAAGCTTCCGTACCGACAATGGCCAGATTGATCCTTCGCCAGATGTCATTTTGTTTGTTTGGCAGAATCGTTCATCCTGCCGGAAATATGATCACATCGTTTATGTGCTTCGAGGATACACGATACGCGCACAGCGTCGAGGCGACCCTTCGGAATACGAGAGTTTTGATTCCGAAAATCGAGAATTTTAGATATCTTCGTTGTCCTGCAGGATCGTCTCGGAGAGCAGGGCTGCGGCCTCCTGCAGTGGACCGATGAAGGTGTCGAGGCCTGCAAAGCCGACGCGCGCCACCGGCACCGACACGCCCAGGCAGGCGATGAGGTCGCCCGCCGGTGAAACGATGGGCACGGCGCAGCCCACGACACCCCGGACGAACTCCTCGTTCGTCTTCGCCCAGCCCCTGCGCCGCGTTTCCTCGAGACTGGCCAGCAACTCGCCGGGATCGACGATCGTCGTGGGAGTGTGGCGGGCAAGATTCATCGAATGGACCAGGCGGTGCCTCGTTTTGGCAGGCAGCCGGCTCATGTAGATCTTGCCTGTCGAGGTGCAATGCAGGGGCGCGGAGTCGCCGGGATTGAACTGCAGGCTCTGCTGTTCCTTGGACCGCACGCTGTCGACGTAGACAACCGCATGGTCGCGCACGACCCCGATCTCGCATTGCTCGCCGATCCGATCGGCCACGGCGCTCAAGACTGCCTGCCGACGCACGGTGCGGAACGCTGCCCCGATTGTCTTGGCCGAGAGCGTGACGAGCTTGCTGCCGACGACGTAGCGCTTCGTGCCGAGGGCCTTCTGGATCAGGCCCCGGTGTTCGAGATTGCCGATCAGGCGATGAGCCGTCGGCAGCGGCAGCGCGAGCCCGGCGGCGATCTCCGCGGCCGACAGGGCTTTCTTCTGCTCAGCGATGAACGTCAGGATTGCGATGGCCCGATCCAACGGCCCAGCCGGTGATCTGTCCTGTTCGTCGGCCACGATACGCCCTTTGTGCGAGTACGGCTCCGCTGCGTCCTACTATGCCGCGTGACGGGCGCGAGCCTCTCAGGCCTGACCGCCACCGCCGGCAAGATACGGCGAGGCCATGGGCCTGACTCGATCGATTGCGGACCCAACCAACCTCGTGGCACTCATGCCACGATCGCGGCGGCGGCCGGGGTGACCGGCGCGGGCTTGGGAGCCGACACGATCGCGACGGGCTCGACACACGAGCCGGGTCGGCACCGCAGCGGGCAGGTCCTTAGCGGGTCTCGCATCCAGTGTGCATCGAGGCTCCATCGCAGGGCGATCAGGTCGGCCAACGCCCGGCTCGCGCATCAGACCCGGTCGCGCCAGAGCACGGCCGCTACCTCGGGCACCTCACGCAGGGCGCCGCCATCACGGCCACAAACACGATCAGCGACGCCGCCGCAGGCCCTCTCGGGCTCGGCCCGCGCCGCCGATCATGTCCGCGCGAAGGCGCTGTGGTGTCAGAGGTCGCCGAAGGCGAGCTGGGCCGAGGCCGGGCGCTTCGCCGTCCTGCCGGCTTTCTCCTTGCCGGTCTTGTCCTTGCCGGCCGCCGCCTTGCGGGGCCGCTTCGGCTCGGCGCCGCGGATGCGCGCCTTGCCCTTGTCACGGGCCACGGCCTCCGGGGCGGCCTGATCGCCCGAGAGCCACTTGCCGCGCTTGATCACCTCGTTCACCCGGCCCTGGTTGACACCGAGCTTGAAGGCGATCTCCTGCTGGGTCATCTCCGTCGACCCGTGCAGGTCGAGGATCATCCGGGCGAGCTCCGGGGTCATCTTCCTGCCGACGATGCGCCGACCGGGCTTGACCACCCGGTTGGCGCGGTCGCGCTCGCGCAGGCGCTCGAGGATCGCCAGCGCCATCAGCATGCCGTTCTCGCGCAGGGCTTCCTCGAATTCCTTCAGCGTCGCCATGAGGACCGAACTCCGCTGTCACGCTCCGGATGGGAAACGGCGCCGGGCGGGGCTGGTTGCCGCCGTGCACAGGTCATCCACGGTTTGTGCGCGTCCTGTTCCCGGTTGGCAACCGCCCGCTGACGTCATCCACTGCTCTCGCGTGCGCGGCTCCCGCCGCGTGGACAAGGCCGGTCGCTTCGCGCATGGCTCGGCAGGTCGAGACGACCGCACGGGAGGTTCCGATGGTAGTGGAGATCGCGCAGATCGAGGTGAAGGCCGGCCACGAGAGCGCCTTCGAGGCCGGCGTGAGCCAGGCGGCGGAGCTGTTTCGCCGCGCCAGGGGCTGCCGCGGCATGGAGTTGCAGCGCTCGGTGGAGATCCCGACCCGCTACCGGCTGATGGTGCAGTGGGAGACCCTGGAGAACCACACCGTCGACTTCCGCGAATCGGCGGATTTCCAGGCCTGGCGCGCCCTGGTCTCGGAGCACTTCGCCGCCCCGCCCCAGGTCGAGCACACGGTGCTGGCCGTGCAGGGGTTCTGAACCGATCCCGGCCCCGGCCGTTCACCCTGACGAACGACCGGAGCTCACGATGACCGATGACCGGAAGCCGGCCACGCAGCCGAGAGAGGGCGAGGGCCTCGCCAACGACAGCCTCGGGGCGAGCCGCCGCCCCGCCGGGCATGGACCCGGCACCGAAGGCCGGCCCGCCGCCGGAACCCCGCAGGGCGAGCGCCCCGCCGATGAGCAGGCGCCGCGGAAGTGAGCTGCGGCGCAGGACGAAGCCGCCCCCGACCGTCGACCCGGCAATAAACTTAACTTACCCAGCACCGTCGGTGATATAGGCGCCATCCCCGATCATCTATGCAACAATCTATTCTATGATGTCCGTTTTGTAATTCGAGCTCCGTCATCGATTTAAATGCAATTTAATATAAAGCTACCTTGCACAGTATTATTTAAAAAATATCCGCCATTTATGCTTAGCGTGTTGCAAAAAAGATACATAAAATTCAAGTTCAACATGGTTAACTTGACCCGCTCTCTTCAGGGTCACGCAATCATGAAAATGTACGTCACCGCCGGCGCCGCCGTGGCAGTCTCTCTGCTCGGGGCCCATCTCGCCAGCGCAGCTGATCTTCCGGCCCGGCAAGTCGTGATCGCCCCGCCACCGGCCCCGATCCTGACCTGGACCGGCTTCTATGCGGGAGCTCATCTCGGAGCCATCCTGGACGATTCCAGGGTCAGCCTGCTGCCGTCCGGCGCCTTCCTCACTCCCGCCTTCGTGGCCGGCAACCCGCTGCGCAGCCCGAGCTTCCGCAACACGCGGGCGGACGTGACCGGTGGCGGCCAAGTCGGCTACAATCTGCAATTCAACCAGTTCGTCGTCGGCGTCGAGGCTGATGTCGGCCACGGCATTTCCACCGACACGGCCTTCAACATCGCCCTCTCGGCCCCCCTCGTCGGCCGGTTCTCCGGCACCGTCCGGAGCGAGCTGAACTTCTACGGCACGGTCCGGGGCCGCGTCGGCTACGCCTTCGAGCAGCTCCTCGTCTACGGCACCGGCGGCTTCGCGTACGGCGACGTGAAGACCAGCACCAACGTGGTCTTCTCGGCCAGCGGCGACAACTACGTCGGCAACGCGGCCCGCCTGCAGACCGGTTACACCTATGGCGGCGGCATCGAGTACAAGTTCACGCCGGCCGTCAGCGTGCGGGCCGAGTACCTGCACGTCGACCTCGGGAGCACCCGCTCGACCAGCGCCGTGCCGGCCGGCTTCGCCGCCGTGGGCGTGACTTACGACACGCGCCGCAGGACCGCGTTCGACGTGGCACGGGTCGGCCTGAACTACCAGTTCTGGACGCCCTGAGAATCGCCCTCGCGGGCCGCCTCCGCGGGCGGTCCTGCTCCCGCACGGGACGCGTGACACCGGGGCCGCTTGCGGCTACTCGCGGAAGGCGACCTTTCCTCACCCGGCACAGCACGCGTCCCATGGCCCACCGTCCCCTGCGCATCGGTACCCGCGGCAGCCCGATGGCGCTCGCCCAGACCGGGATGGTGCGCGACCGCATCGCGGCAGCCCATCCCGACCTCGCCGAGCCCGGCGCGATGGAACTCGTCGTCGTCACCACGGTGGCCGACAAGGTGCTCGACCGGCCGCTCTCCGAGATCGGCGGCAAGGGCCTGTTCACCAAGGAGCTGGAGCAGGCGCTCCTCGCCGATCAGGTCGACATCGCCGTGCACTCGATGAAGGACGTCGAGACCTGGCTGCCGGACGGCCTCGTCATCGCGTGCATCCTGGAGCGCGACGATCCGCGCGACGCCTTCCTGTCGCCGCGCGCGGGCCGCCTCGCCGACCTCGCGCCGGGCAGCCGGGTCGGCACCTCGTCCCTGCGCCGCGGCGCCCAGGTGCTGATGCGCCGGCCCGATCTCCGGATCGTCCCCTTGCGCGGCAACGCCAACACCCGGATGAAGCGGCTCGAGGAGGGCGCCTGCGACGCCACGCTGCTGGCGATCGCGGGCCTGGAGCGCCTCGGCCTCGCCGACCGGGCGCAGGAGATCCTGCCGGTGAGCGAGATGCTGCCGGCGGTGGCGCAAGGCGCGCTGGGCATCGAGTGCCGGGCCGGCGACACCGCGCTGATCGAGCGCCTGCAAGCCGTGGCCTGCCCCGCGACCACGATCGTGGTGGGGGCCGAGCGGGCGCTGCTGGAGGAGCTCGACGGTTCCTGCCGCACGCCGATCGCGGCGCTGGCCCAGATCGATGGCGACCGCCTGACCCTCGACGGGCTCCTGTTCCTGCCCGACGGCAGCGCCCACTGGGCGACGCACCGCGCCGGCAGCACCGCCGATGCCCTCGCGATCGGGCGCGATGCGGGCGCGGAGCTGAAGGCGAAGGCGGGCGAGACCTATCGGGCGAAGCTGCAATAGGCGCTGGGGACGGACCTCACACCAGCACCGGCACCGCCCGCTGCGCGCCGACGCCGAACACCCGCTTGTAGCGCTCCACCTCCTCCTCGGGGCCCAGCGCCTTGGTGGGGTTGTCCGAGAGCTTCACGGTCGGGTGGCCGTTGGCCGAGATCACCTTGCAGACGATCGAGATCGGATCGAGGCGGCCGTCCGGCGCCAGGCCGCGGAAGTCGTTGGTGAGCAGCGTGCCCCAGCCGTAGCCGATGCGCAGACGGCCGTGGAAGTGGCGGTGGATCCGCTCGATCACGTCGACGTCGAGCCCATCGGAGAAGATCGCCAGCTTCTCCCGCGGGTTGCGGCCGTGCTTGGTCCACCAGGCGATGGCCTCCTCGCCGCCCTCGATCGGGTCCTTCGAGTCGATGCGGATGCCGGTCCAGTCGGCGATCCAGGCCGGCCCGCGCTCGAGGAAGCCGGTGGTGCCGTAGGTGTCGGGCAGGATCACCAGGAGGTTGCCGGCGTAGTCGCGCTGCCAGTCGGCCAGCACCAGGTAGGGCGCGCGGGCGAGCTCCTCCTCGGTGTCGGCGAGCGCCGAGTAGACCATCGGCAGCTCGTGGGCGTTGGTGCCCACCGCCTCGATGTCGTGGCGCAGCGCGATCAGGCAGTTCGAGGTGCCGAGGAAGCTGTGACCCAGACCCTCGATCATCGCCTCGACGCACCAGTCCTGCCACAGGAAGCCGTGGCGCCGGCGGGTGCCGAAATCGGCGATCGACAGGCCCGGCAGGCCCTTGAGGCGCTCGATCTTCTCCCAGATCCGCGTCATCGCGCGGGCGTAGAGCACCTGCAGCTCGAACTTGCCCATCCCCTTGAGCACGCCGCGGGAGCGCAGCTCGTTGAGGATGGCGAGCGCCGGCACCTCCCACATCGTGGTCTCGATCCACGGGCCGTGGAAGGTGAGCACGTACTGCCCGTCCTGCTTCTCGAGCAGGTAGTCGGGGAAGCGGAAGTTCTCGAGCCAGTCCATGAAGTCCGGCGAGAACATCTGGCGGCGGCCGTAGAAGGTGTTGCCGCGCAGCCAGGTCGATTCGCCCCGGGTCAGCCGCAGGGAGCGGCAATGGTCGAGCTGCTCGCGCAGCTCGCCGGGGTCGATCAGGTCGGCGAGCCGCACCCGGCTGGTGCGGTTCTGGATCCCGAAGGTGACCGAGACGTTCCGGTGGCGCCGGAAGATCGTCTGGGCCATCAGGAGCTTGTAGAAGTCCGTGTCGAGCACGGAGCGGATGATCGGATCGATCTTCCAGGTGTGGTTGTAGACCCTGGTCGCGAGATCGAGCATCGCCCGTGCCTGCCTGACGCGGCCGCTCGGTCGAGCGGCCGGAACGCCGCCCGAGGGGGCGGCCAAGAGCGCGAAAGCGGCACGGTTCGCGGGCCGAAGTCAAGCGCCGGCCCGCGCCCACCCCCGTGGCGGCTGGCGCAATCCTCAGCGGGCGCCGAGGTCGACCGCCTTCTTCTCGGTCTTCGGCGACTCGCCCGTCACCGCCGCCTTCACGTAGCCGTAGAGGTGCAGCATCGTGGCGTTCGGGCTGTCCCAGTACTCGCCCTTCTCGGGGTGGACGCGGATTAGCGCGATCGAGGGGTCGTCCTTGCCGCCCGGGAACCAGGTCTTCAGGCCCTCGCTCCACTTGGCGTCGATCTGCGCCTTGTCGCGCACGATCTCGGCCTTGCCGGAGACCGAGACGTAGTTCTGGCTCGACGGATCGGCGTACGAGAGGTTGACCTGGCTGTCGCGGCCGATCTCGCCCGCCACGGGCGCGTCGTGCTTGACGAAGAACCAGAGGTCGCCGTTCTCGTCCGCGTCCTGGTTCCACATCGGGCGGCTGCGCAGCTGCCCGTCGGAATCGGCCGTGGTCATCATCGCGACCTTGACGTCCTTGATCATCGCGAAGAGCTTCTGCGCGCCCTCGTGGTCGCGGTGGCTGCCCTGGTGCATCGTGGTGGATCTCCCTTGAACGCGGGACGAACGGGCGCGCCCGTCCGAAGCTGCACGTCAACGGACGATCCCGGCTTTGGTTTCGGACCCGGACCGCCGAACTCGGCCGTGGATTCGGGAGCGGACCGCTCGCCGGGGCGGAGGGATGCGCCTATCTGTGCCGCCAGGGCGCCCGCGGGCGTCGCCGTGACGCGGAACGAGAGACCCCGACATGAAGATCAGCGCGCGCAACCAGCTCGACGGCAAGGTCGTCGAGGTCAAGAAGGGCGCCACCACCGCCCATGTCCGGGTCGAGCTCGCCGGCGGGCAGGTCGTCACCGCGGCGATCACCAACGAATCGGCCGACGAGCTGGGTCTCGCTCCCGGCAAGACCGTGAAGGCGGTGATCAAGTCCAGCGACGTGATGATCGCGACCGACTGACCGCGCGCCCCGATGCGGCCCGACCGGCGCTCCCTGCTCCTCGGCTCGGCGGCCATCGCGGCGGCCTGCGCCACCGCGCGCGCCGCGGAGGTCCCGCGGGACGATGCCGGCCGGGCCCTCGACGGCCTGCGCTCCCCCGTCGCCCGTGTGTTTCCCGCCGGTCCCCCGGCGGCGATCCTCCTCTACACCCTGGCGCCGGACCTGCTGCTCGGCTGGCCGCGGTCGATCCGACCGGCGGAGAGACCCTACCTGCTGCCGCAGGCGGCCGACCTGCCTGAGGTCGGGCGGCTCACCGGGCGCGGCAACACCGCCAACCTCGAATCGGTGCTGGCGCTCAAGCCCGACCTGATCCTCGACGTCGGCTCCACGGCCGAGACCTACCGCTCGCTGGCCGACCGCGTTCAGGGCCAGACCGGCATCCCCTACGCGCTCCTCGACGGGCGGCTCGCCGCCGCGCCCGCCGCCTACCGCACCCTCGGCCGCCTCGTCGGGCGCGAGGCGGCGGCCGAATCCCTGGCGGCCCTGAGCGAGCGAACCCTGACGACCGTGCGCGAGCGCGTCGCCGCGGTGCCGGAGGGCCAGCGCCCGCGGGTCTACCTCGCCCGCGGGCCCCGCGGCCTCGAGACCGCCCGCCAGGGCTCGATCAATGTCGAGGCCCTGTTGCTCATGGGTGCCGTCAACGTCGCCGGCCCGGGCGGCAGCCTGGCGCAGGTCTCGCCCGAGGACGTGGTGGCCTGGGCGCCGGAGGTGATCGTCGCCCTCGATCCCGCCTTCGCGGCGGCGGCCCGGCAGGACCCGCTCTGGCAGGCGACGCCGGCCCTGCGGACCAACCGCCTGCACCTCAGCCCGACCCTGCCCTTCGGCTGGGTCGACGCCCCGCCCTCGGTCAACCGCCTCGTCGGCCTGTGGTGGCTCGGAAAAATCCTCTACCCGGCGCAGTTTCCGGAAGACATCCGGACGATCGCCCGCGACCTCTACGGCCGGCTCTACCACGTGACGCCGGACGATACCGCCCTCGACCGCGTGCTGGCGGGAGCCCTGTGAGCACGGTCGCCCTCGTCGGCGCCCGGGCGCTGCGGCTCGGCGGTCCCTGGCTCGCGCTCCTCGCCCTGGTGCTGGCGGCAGCCCTCGCCTTCGGGGTCGGGCGCTACCCGGTCTCGCTCCTCGACGTCGCCCGGGTGCTTCTCGGCCGGCTCCTCGGCCACGCCCCGGACGTGGCTCCCGCCGTCGAGGCGGTGGTGCTGCAGATCCGGGGCCCGCGCATCGCCGCTGCGGTCCTGATCGGTGCCGCCCTGTCGGTCGCCGGCACCGCCTTCCAGGGGCTTTTCCGCAATCCGCTGGTCTCGCCCGACATCCTGGGCGCCTCCTCGGGGGCGGCCCTCGGCACGGTCACCGGCATCTGGCTCTCCCTCGGGGTGCTGGCGATCGAGGGCCTCGCCTTCGCGGGCGGGCTCCTCGCGGTGGCCTGCGTCTACGGCCTCGGCGCTGCCCTGTCGGGCCGCGATCCGGTCCTGGTGCTGGTGCTGGCCGGGGTCGTCATCGGCTCGCTCCTCGGCGCGGGCGTGGGGCTCATCAAGTATCTCGCCGATCCCTACAACCAGCTCCCGGCGATGACCTTCTGGCTCCTGGGGAGCCTGTCGGCGACGCATCCGTCCGACCTCCTGCCGCTCGCCGGGCCGGTCGTGCTCGGCACCGGGCTCCTCCTCCTGTTGCGCTGGCGTCTCGACGTCCTGTCCCTGCCGGACGAGGAGGCGCGCTCGCTCGGCCTCGCCACCGGTCCCCTGCGGATCGCTGTGGTCGCGGCCGCGACCCTCGTCACCGCGGCGAGCGTGGCGGCGGCCGGCATCGTCGGCTGGGTCGGGCTGGTGGTGCCGCATCTCGCCCGCTTCCTGGTCGGGCCCGGCTTCGGCCGGCTGATCCCGACCGCGGCGCTCCTCGGCGCCGGCACGCTGCTCACCATCGACACGCTCGCCCGCACCGTCGCCCCGGTCGAGGTGCCGCTCGGCATCCTCACCGCCTTCGTCGGCACGCCGGTCTTCCTGTGGCTGCTCGCCCGGGCGGAGCGCGACTGGTCGTGACCCTGCTCGAGGCGCAAGACCTCGCTTTCGGCTATCCGGGCCGCGAGATCGGCCGCGGCCTCTCCGTGCAGCTCGCCGCCGGCGAGGCGCTGGCGCTGCTCGGGCCGAACGGCGGCGGCAAGACCACGCTTCTGAAGACCCTGCTCGGCCTGCTGCCGCCGCGCGCCGGCGCCGTTCTGGTCGAGGGCCGGCCTCTCGCCGGCCTGACGGCCCGGGAGCGGGCGCAGGCGATGGCCTACGTGCCGCAGGCCACCGTGAGCGCCTTCGCCTTCACCGCCCGGGCCGTGGTGCTGATGGGGCGCACCAGCCGCTCGGGCCTGCTCTCCGCCCCGTCGCGGGCCGACCACGCGGCGGCGGAAGGAGCGCTCGCCCGGATGGGCATCGCCCACCTCGCCGAGCGGCCGGTGACGCGGCTCTCCGGCGGCGAGCGCCAGCTCGTGCTGGTCGCCCGGGCGCTCGCCCAGGAGCCCCGAATCGTGGTGCTCGACGAGCCGACCGCGAGCCTCGATTTCGGTAACCAGGGCCGGGTGATGGCCGAGATCCTGCGCCTGCGCGCCGACGGGCTCGGCCTCCTGTTCACCACCCACGACCCCAACCAGGCCGCCCGCTACGCCGACCGGGCGCTGCTCCTGCGCGGCGGCCGGCCCCTCGCGGCCGGCCCGGTGACCGAGATCATGGACGCAGCCACCCTCGGCCGGCTCTACGGCGCGCCGGTCGAGGAGGTGCGGGACACCGGTACCGGCGCGCGGGCCTTCCTGCCCGGATAGGCCTCAGCGCGGTGACGGCGCCAGCGCCGCCGCGCTCCTGGCGGCGCGGACGAGGCCGACGAACTCCGCCCGGTAGCCGAACGGGTCGTCGCCCCGCGCCCCGGTGGCGAGGCGCACGACGTCGTCGTAGCCGAACCGGCCCGTATAGGTCCCGCCGCGCAGGATCTCCCCGAACGCCGCCACCGCGGCGGCGAAGCGGGCTTCCTGCGGCGCCTCGGCGACGCTTCCCACCTCCCGGGACGGGTCGATCGACGCCTCGATCAGGCGGCTCTCGTCCGCGTCCGGCCGCTTGTATCGGATCGCCACGTGAGCGTAGTCGCCGGACACGGAAGCCGGGGCGGCGGGCGTCGCGCCGTAGCGCAGCTCCGGCATCACCCGCTTTCCCCCCACCGGCACCACCTCGTAGAGCGCCGTCACGGTCTGGCCCGAGCCGACCTCGCCGGCATCGACCTTGTCGTTGGTGAAGTCGTCGCGGCGCAAGGTGCGGGTCTCGTAGCCGATCAGCCGGTACTCGGCGACCGTGGCCGGATTGAACTCGACCTGGATCTTCACGTCCTTGGCGATCGGCACCAGGGTCGAGGTCGCCTCCTCCACCAGCACCTTGCGGGCCTCGTTCAGGGTGTCGATGGTGGCCGCTGCGCCGTTGCCGTTCTGGGCCAGGGCCTGCATCAGCGCGTCGTTGTGGTTGCCCATGCCGAAGCCGAGCACCGACAGGAAGATGCCGGTCTGGCGCTTGCGGGCGATGAAGCCCGTCAGCTCGTCCGGGTCGGTGATGCCGAGGTTGAAGTCGCCGTCGGTGGCGAGCACGACCCGGTTGACTGACCTGGCCTCGAAGCCCTGCTCGGCGAGCGCGTAGGCCTGGCGCAGGCCCTCGCCCCCGGCGGTGCCGCCACCGGCGGTGAGCCCCTCGATGGCACCCAGGATCTTCTGGCGCTCGCTCGCCGGCGTGGGGTCGAGCACCGTGCCGGCCCGGCCCGCATAGGCCACGATCGCGACCCGGTCGCGGGCGTCGAGCTGGGTCAGGAGCAGGCCGAGCGCCTGCTTGACGAGCGGCAGCCGGTTCGGTCCCGCCATCGAGCCCGAGGTGTCGACGAGGAAGACCAGGTTGGCCGCGGGCCGGGTCTCCGGCGCCACGGCGTAGCCCTTGATCCCGACCTGCACCAGCTTGCGCCCCTCGGCCCAGGGGCTCGGAAACACCGCGGTAGTGACCCGGAACGGCTCCTCCGGGCTCGCGGGCGCCGGGTAGGCGTAGGGGAAGTAGTTGATCAGCTCCTCGATGCGCACGGCGTTCGGCGGCGGCAGCACGTTGCGGTTCAGGCTGGCGCGCAGGAAGCCGTAGGACGCGGTGTCGACGTCGATCGAGAAGGTCGAGACCGGCGCCTGCGCCACCGCCTGGAAGCCGCTCGGCCGCAGCTCCGGGAAACGGTCGCGGCCGACGGGCTCAGGCAGCGGCACGGGCTCGGGCCGCGGCGCCGCGAGCGTCGCGACCGGGTGTCCGGGCAGCGACCGGGTGCGCGAGGCCTCGCGCTGCTGCAGGGCGGCCATGGCCTGATCCGGCGCGCGGCGCGTGGGCGCCTCGGTGAGGACGGGGGGCCGGGCCGGGACCGGCCCCCCGTCCTCACCGAGGCGCCCACGCGCCGCGCGCCGGATCAGGCCATGGCCGCCCTGCAGCAGCGCGAGGCCTCGCGCACCCGGTCGCTGCCCGGACACCCGGTCGCGACGCTCGCGGCGCCGCGGCCCGAGCCCGTGCCGCTGCCTGAGCCCGTCGGCCGCGACCGTTTCCCGGAGCTGCGGCCGAGCGGCTTCCAGGCGGTGGCGCAGGCGCCGGG
>NZ_LABY01000091.1 GCF_001043975.1 Methylobacterium variabile | reverse complement strand
GGCGCGGCGGAGTCGGTCAGGATCTCGTACTCGGTGGTCAGGATCGGGTTCGCCCGCTCCTGGCCCTCGACCGGCTGCGACATCAGGCCGGTGCCGAAGCAGGCGGTGGTGACGTTGCTGCCGTCCTTGCCGTTGCGCCCGCCCCAGCCGCCGGGCAGCCAGTCGTAGAACATGTAGATCGGCCTGTCGGCCCGGCGCCCGTCGCGGCCGCCGGTCAGCAGGTATTCGAGGTTGAACGCGCAGGCGATGGCCCGCTCGGGCATGATGCGCGACCACATCTCGTAGATCGCATTCATGATCTTCTCGAACGGCATCAGGAAGCCGGTGACGGCGACCGGCCACTTGGCATCGACGATGGAGCCCTCCGGCGCGATGATCGAGAAGGCGCGGTAGAAGCCGCTGTTGAGCGGCAGGTCGGGGAAGAAGGTCTTCATGCCCGCCGCCACCGCCGAGAAGGTGGCGCCGAAGGCCGAGTTGTAGATCGACCCGATGGTCGGATGGCTGCCGGTGAAGTCGTAGGTGACGGTGTCGCCCCGGATCGTCATCTTGATCCGGATCGGGATCATGCCCTCCGGCCCGCTCGGGTCGCGGTCGATGAAGTCCACCGTCTCCCACTCGCCGTCGGGGAGCGCCGCGAGGCGCTGGCGCACCGCGCGCTCGACGTAGTCCTGGACGGCGGCGAGGCCCGTCTCGACGGTCTCGCGGCCGTACTTCTCCGCGAGGCGCAGGATCTCGCGCTCGCAGACCTGGGTCGCCTCGGCCTGGGCCTGGATGTCGCCGATGATCGAGGCCGGATCGCGGGTGTTGGCGGCGATCAGGCAGGCGACGTCGGCGCAGAAGCGGCCCTTCGAGAACAGCCGCACCGGCGTGATGCGCAGGCCCTCGCGGAACATGTCGCGGGCGGTGACGTCGAACGAGCCCGGCACGCTGCCGCCGACGTCGGACCAGTGCCCGTTCGACTGGCTGAAGGCGATGATCTTGCCGTCGGCGAAGATCGGCCGGATCAGGCGCACGTCGCAGAAGTGGGTGCCGCCGGCGTAAGGGTCGTTGATGGCGTAGACGTCGCCCGGATGCATGTCGCCCTCGAAGGCCCGCATCACGTCCTGGCAGGTGAAGTGCAGGGTGCCGACATGGACCGCGATGTCCTGGTTGCCTTGCGCCGCCGAATGGCCGCGGGCGTCGTGCAGCGCACTCGAGAAGTCGCGGTTGTAGATCACGAAGGAATAGCAGGTCCGCAGGATCTGCTCGCCCATCTGGTCGACGCTGGTGATGAAGGCGTTCTTCAGCACCTCGAAGGTGACGGGGTCGAGGGTCTCGGCCATGGCGCTCACTCCTTCACCCGGATCAGGATGTTCAGGTAGCGATCGACCTCCGCGCTGGTGCCGGGCGGGACCAGGACGGTGGAATCGACCTGCTCGACCACCGCCGGGCCGGTGAGGCGGAACCCCGCCGGCAGGGTGGTGCGGTCGTAGACGGGGGTGTCGTGGGCGTCGCCGTCGAACCAGACCGGGCGGCGGCTCGCGGGCTCGGGCGTCGCGCCGGTGGGCTCGTGGGTGGCGAGCGCCGCCTTCGGCACCACGCCGACCGCCTTGAGGTTGAGGCGGAAGAAGCCGACCGGCGCGTCGTCGCGGCGGAAGTTGTATTCCCGCTCGTGGTGGCGGTGGAACGCCTCGGTCAGGTCGGCGATCGCCCCGATCGGCCGCGGCGCCGGCACGGCGAGCGAGCGCCACTGGCCCTGGTACATCATGTCGATGCTGCGCTGGAGCACGATGTCGGCGTCGGCCACGCCCTCGTGGGCGAGGCGGGCCAGCGCCTCCGCCTCGAGGCGGCCGAACTCGGCCTCGATCTCACCGGGATCCGCCTCGGCGGCACCGACGAGGTAGCTCTCCGAGAAGTCGTGCTGGATGTCGACGAGGAGGCAGCCGAGCGCCGAGGTCACGCCCGGGTTGGGCGGCACGATCACGACGGGAATCGCGAGCTCGCGGGCGATGTCGACCCCGTGCAGGGCGCCCGCGCCCCCGAAGGCCACGAGGGCGAAGTCGCGCGGGTCGTAGCCGCGGCTGATCGAGATCAGCCGGACAGCATCCGACATGTTGGCGTTGGCGACCCGCAGGATCGCGTCGGCGGCCTCCGGCAGGGACAGGCCGAAGGGCTCGGCCACGCCCTCGCGCACGGCCTCGGCCGCCAGGTCCCGATCCAGGGTGATCTTGCCGCCGGCCAGGCTCGTGCCGAGGCGGCCGAGCACCACGTTGGCGTCGCTGTTGGTGGGCTGGCGGTTGCCGTTGCCGTAGCAGGCCGGCCCCGGATAAGCGCCGGCCGATTGCGGCCCGTTGCGCAAGGAGCCCGCCTCGTCGGTCCAGGCCAGCGAGCCGCCGCCGGCGCCGATGGTCAGGACCTCGATCGACGCGAAGCGGATCGGATAGCCGAACTCGATGTGCCAGTCCTTGGTCACCCGCGACTGGCCCTCGTAGGCGAGCGACACGTCGGTCGAGGTGCCCCCCATGTCGAGGCCGATGGAATTGGCGTAGCCGCACAAGCCGGCGATGTGGCGGCTCGCGATGGCGCCCGCCGCGATTCCGGAGCCGGCGAGGCGCGCCGCGAAGTCCTTGACGCTGCCCGGCGTCATCACCCCGCCGCCGGTGTGCAGGAGGAGGAGGTCGCGGGCATAGCCCCCGTCCCGCAGGCGCTCGCCGAGGCGGGTGGTGTAGTCGACGACGACAGGGCTGAGCGCCGCGTTGACCACCGTGGTCGAGAAGCGCTCGTGCTCGAAGATCTCCGGCAGCACGCCCGACGAGATCGAGACCGGCACCCCGGGCAGTTCCTCCTCCAGGATCGCCTTCATCCGCCGCTCGTGGGCGCCGTTGACGTAGGCGTTCATGAAGCAGACCGCGACCGCCGCGACCTCGCGGCGGCGCAAGGTCCGGGCGACCGAGCGGGCTGCCGCCTCGTCGAGGGGGGTGACCACGCGCCCCTGCGCGTCGATCCGCTCCGGCACGGTGAGGCGGTCGCGCCGGGGCACGTAGGGGCGCACCACGTCCTTGTAGGTGTCCCAGAGATCCTCCTTGTTGGCGCGCCGGATCTCGATCACGTCGCGAAAGCCGGCGGTGCAGACCATGGCGGTGCGCGGCAGGCGCCGGGTGATGAGGGCGTTGGTCGCGACCGTGGTGCCGTGGGAGAACAAAGCCACCCGGGACAGGTCGATGCCGGCCTTGTCCACGCCCGCCAGGATGCCGTCGATCGGATCGCGCGACGACGCGGTCTTCTCGATCCGGATCAGCCCGGTCGCCTCGTCCATGATGCAGATATCGGTGAAGGTGCCGCCGACATCGACGGCCACGCGCAGGTTCTGCACGATGGAGCCTCCTCGTTGTGCAAGGATAATTTCGAGCGATCAATCACGCTTGCGGTTTAAACTGAATCTCTGCGTCATCCCTGCGCTTGCCGAAGGCGAGAGCCCGTGATTCATAACCACTGAGTCGCGGAATGAAGCGGGGCGCAGTCAGCTCTCTTCTCGAATGTCAGCGGTTATGGATCCCGGGTTCCGCGACGCGGCCCCGGGATGACGACGGAGGCAGGAGGACGCGGTGGGTGAGAGAAGGACGGACGCCCCCTCACCCCCTCGCCGCCGCCCGCGCCTCCCGCGGGGTGCAGCCGAACTCGGCCCGGTACTGGCGGCTGAACTGGGCCTGGTCGCCGAAACCCCAGCGATAGGCGATCTCGGACAGGGAGCGGCGGCAGCCCGGGTCGCGCAGGGCCTCGTCGCACATCGCCAGCCGCTGGCGGCGGATGAACCCGCAGACGCTGGTCCCTTGCGTCTCGAACAGCTGGTGCAGGTAGCGCACCGACAGGCCGCAGGCCTCCGCGATCCCCTGCGGTCCGAGATCGGCGCGGGCGAGGTTGGCGCGGATGTAGCGCTCGACCCGGTGCAGGTGCGCGCCCTGGACCGAGGAGGCCTGGCTGCCCAGGGTGCGCGGGTCGGCCTCGACCGCGAGCGCCAGGAGGTCGACGAGGTGGCGCCCGGTCATCGCCCGGGCCGCCTCGTCCAGCTCGTGGACCCGCGGCGCGGTGAGGCGCAGCATGTCGACGAAGAGGGCGCCGACGCCCTGCGTGGCGTCGAAGCTCAGGGTCGCGAGGCGCTCGGGCGCCCCGATCCGGGCGCGCAGGACGGGGCTCGGCACCTTGAGCACCCAGAGGGCGTTCGGCTCCGTATAGGCGAACTCGTAGGGCAGGTGGCTGCGCTCGATCAGGAAGGCGCCGGGCCGGCAGCGCACGTGCTTGCCGTCCTGGCTGAAGCTCACTTCCGCGCGCTCCGGGACGGTGATGAGGAAGCTCTCGTCGTGGGCCTGGAGCAGGTGGCGGGCGTGGCGGCGGTAGACGAGGCCGTCCGAGACGTTGCGGGAGATCGCCAGGTCGCCGAGGCTCCAGACCTCGAGGGCGCCGGAGAAGGCCGGGCCGGGGCGAAAAGCCAGTTCGAGCGGGAAGTAGGTCCGGCTGACCGCCTCGCTCCAGGCGCGCTTGCGCTCAGCCGGCTCGGCGTGCGCGGTCGAGAACGCGGTTTGCATCACCCGATCCTCCTCCTGCTGCCACGGTCCGGATCGCTGCCCGGCACCTATTTGCCGGCTCAGGCCAGCGCAGTAGACGGCGTTCCGGCGTCCCGCTCTTGCACGTGAGTGCGCGAAGACTTGATCCTCAGCGCAGTGATCTTCACGCGCACGTGCGCAACGACGATGCCCCGGAGACCGGGTCTCCGGGTTGCTTCACGGCCCGCGATCGCCCCGCTCACGCGAGGGCGTCCCGGATCCGGGCGAGCCGCCCCGCATTCTCCGTCCGCGCCGCGAGCGCCCCCGCCATGTCGGTGCGGGCGAAGCGCACGGGCTGGTGCGGCTGGAGCTGCCCGATCAGGTCCATGTCCGCTGCAATCACCGTGCCGATCATGAAGTAGCCGCCGCCCGACACCGCGTCGCGGTGCAGCACGATCGGCTCGGTGCCGCCCGGCACCTGGATCGAGCCGTAGGGGTAGCAGCTGTCGACGATGTTCGAGGGGTCGGAGCCGGCGCCGAAGGGCGGCTCGCGCGGCACGAAGTCGAGGGCGTGCCCGCCGCGGAAGCGGTAGCCGATCCGGTCGGCCTCGGGCGCCACCTTCCAGGTATCCGCCAGGAACCGCTCGGCCGCCTCGCCCGTGACCCGGTGGTCGTAGAGGCCGGGCAGCATCCGCAGCACCGGCTCACCCCTGCGCCGCAGCTCCGCCGGGAGGCTGCGCCCCTCCCCCGCCGGGCGCCCGGGCCCGATCGCGAGCCGGTCGCCGGCCTTCAGCGCCCGTCCCTCGTGGCCGCCGAGCGCCCCGAGGGCGTAGGTCGCCCGCGAGCCGAGCACCACCGGCACGTCGATCCCGCCCGACACCGCGATGTAGGCGCGCGCCCCGGCCTTGAGGAAGCCGAAGGACAGGACCTGCCCGGCCCGGACGGGCAAGGCGGTCCAGCCCGGCTGCTCGACCCCGTCGACCTTCGGGGGCATCTCGGCCCCGGTCACCGCCACGGTGGCGTCGGCGGTGAAGCGGATCTCCGGGCCGAGGAAGACCGCCTCGAGCCCGGCCGCGCCCTCGTCGTTGCCGACCAGCAGGTTGGCGGCGATCAGGGATTCCCGGTCCATCGCCCCGGAGAGCGGGATGCCGAGATGGTAGTAGCCGGGTCGGCCGAGGTCCTGCACCGTGGTCGACAGGCCGGGCTTGACGATCTCGATCATGGACGCGGCCTCAGCCATGGAGCACCCCCAGGAGCGCGGCGTTGGTGCCGGTGGGATCGGCCTGGAACGCGGCGAGCGAGAAATCGACCTCCCGGATCAGCGGGGCGAACCGCCCGGCCTCGACCTCCTCCACCGCGGCGTCGTACGCGTCCCGCCCGACGGGCCGGAACTTCACGATGTCGCCCGGCCGGAACAGGATCATGAAGTCGCGCAGATAGCTGATCTCTTGCGCCGGATCGTAGATCGGCATCGGGGTGATGCCGAACATCTGGTAGCCGCCGGCGCCCCGCACCGAGTAGATCGCCCCGAAGCAGCCGCCATGGCCGACCGTCAGCTTCGGCGTGTCGGTGCGCGGGCGAAGATACTTCGGGGCCTGGATCTGCTTGTCGCGCTCGACCATCTGGTACAGGAACGGCAGGCCCGCCACGAAGCCGACCATCGAGACGAACCACGGCGAGCCCGCATGGGCGGCGATCAGGGACGGCACGTCCGGGTAGCCGTTGATCCGGGCGGTGTATTCGAGGTCGGTGGCCTGCGGATCCTGGTGGCGCTCGCGGAAGCGCATCAGGGTCTCGCGGGTCCAGGGATCGTCGTAGAAGACCGGCATCTCGATGATCCGGGTCTTCAGCTCGGCCCCGCCGGCGCCGGCTCCCTCCAGGCTCCTCAGCTCCTTGAGCAGGTCGTCGGGGGCGATGACGTCGGGATCGAACTTGATCTGGAACGAGGCGTTGGCCGGGCAGATCTCGGTGACGCCGCGGATGCGGCTGTCGCGCACCGCATTGGTGATCGAGAGGCTGCGGAAGAAGGCTTCGAGGGACATCGCCTCATCGACCTCGACGAAGACGTGCTCGTCGCCACCGAACGTGTAGCGCATGATCGCGAGGCTTCCTTCTCAGGGGGTGAGCGGATGGGCGTCGAGCCAGGCTTCGAGCCAGCGGGTATGCACGTCGCCCGCCCGTACCGCCGGATCGGCGAGAAGCGCCCGGTGCAGGGCGGCGGTGGTCGGCAGGCCCTCGACGGCGAGCTCCCCGAGCGCCCGGCCGAGGCGGGCGAGCGCCGCCTCGCGGGTCTCGTCGTGAACGACGAGCTTGGCCAGCAGCGAATCGTAGAAGGGCGGGACCGCGTAGCCGGGATAGAGCATCGTATCGACGCGCACGCCGGGCCCGCCGGGCAGGCTCAGGGCCGTGATCGTGCCGGGCGCCGGCTGGAAGCCGCGAGACGGGTCCTCGGCGTTGATCCTGACCTCGATCGCGTGGCCCCGCGGCCGCACGTCACCTTGCGACAGCCGCAAGGGCTCGCCCCCGGCGATCCGGATCATCTCGCGCACGAGGTCGATCCCGGTGATCATCTCGGTGACGGGGTGCTCCACCTGAATGCGCGTGTTCATCTCGATGAAGAAGAACGCGCCGGTCCCGGCGTCGTACAGGTATTCGAGGGTGCCGGCGCCGCGATAGCCGACGGCCTTCGCCAGCCGCACCGCCGACGTGCACAGCGCCTCGCGGGTCTCCGGCGAGAGGCACGCGGCGGGCGCCTCCTCCCAGACCTTCTGGCGCCGGCGCTGGAGCGAGCATTCGCGCTCGAAGAGATGGATCGCGTCCCGCCCGTCGCCGAGCACCTGCACCTCGACGTGGCGGGCGCGTCCGACGAAGCGCTCGAGGTAGAGGCCGCCGTCGCCGAAGGCGGCCTTGGCCTCGGCCGCCGCCTGCGGGACCAGGGCCGCGAGCTCGTCGGGCCCCCGCGCCACCCGGATGCCGCGCCCGCCGCCGCCGGCCGCCGCCTTGATCATGACGGGGAAGCCGATCGCGGCCGCCGCCGCCCGGGCCTCGTCCAGCCCCTCGATCCGGCCCTCGCTGCCCGGCACGGTCGGCACGCCGGCCTGCGCGGCGACCGACCGCGCGGTCGCCTTGTCGCCCATTTGGCGGATCGTCTCAGGCGTCGGGCCGATGAAGGTCAGGCCCGCCTCCTCGACCAGCCCTGCGAAGTCGGCATTCTCCGACAGGAAGCCGTAGCCCGGATGGACCGCGTCGCAGCCGCTCTCGAGCGCGGCGCGCAGGACCGCCTCCTTGTTCAGGTAGGACTTGCCGGCATGGGCCGGGCCGATCGGCGCGACGGC
Organism: Methylobacterium variabile; assembly: GCF_001043975.1. Lineage (GTDB taxonomy): Bacteria > Pseudomonadota > Alphaproteobacteria > Rhizobiales > Beijerinckiaceae > Methylobacterium > Methylobacterium variabile. The sequence goes on along the minus strand of NZ_LABY01000091.1, from coordinate 23,427 downwards.
GTCGGCGAGGCGGGCGGGGAGCATCTCCCGGTCGGCGGCGCTCACCGCCTGGACGGTGGCGATCCCGAGCTCGCGGGCGGCGCGGACGATGCGCAGGGCGATCTCGCCCCGGTTGGCGACGAAGATCCGACGGATCGCCATGTCGCTCAGAACTCGAGGTCGTAGAGCGGCTGGCCGGCCATGACTGCATCCTCGTTCTCGACGTGGAAGGCCCGCAGGGTGCCGGCCTCCTCGGCGAGGACCGGCGTGAAGGTCTTCATCACCTCGATCAGACCGACCGTGTCGCCGACGGCGACCGCGTCGTTCTCGGCCTTGAATGGCGGGTCGCCGGGATTGGCCGCGCGGTAGAAGGTGCCCGGGATCGGGGCCTGGATGGTCTTGAGCGCCATGGTCGTCCTTGCGTCGATGAAGGGTCAGGCCGCGTGCTCCAGCCCCTCCCGGCGGAGGGCCTGGCGCAGGGTGCGGGCGAGGTCGGCCGCCCCCGGCGTGTCGGAATGGATGCAGATGCTCTCGCAGCCGACCGGGACGTCCCGCCCGCCGACCGTCGCCACCACGCCCTCGCGCAGGGCGCGCAGGCAGCGGGCGGTGCCGGCCTCGGCCTCGACTGGCGGGTGCTCGCGGGTGATGATCAGGCTGCCGTCGTCAGCGTAGTCGAGGTCGGCGTAGAACTCCGCCACCATGGTGTGGCCCCGCGCCGGATAGACGCTCTCGTGCAGCGTGCCGCGCATGCCGAGGATCGGCACCCGGAAGATGTCGGCCGCGTCGCAGACGGCTTGAGCGATGTCGGGCTGGCGCGCCGCCATGCCGTAGAGCGAGCCGTGCGGCTTGATGTGGTTGAGGGGCATCCCCTCCGCGTCGAGGAACCCTTTCAGCGCGCCGATCTGGTAGATCAGGCAGTTCGTCAGCTCCTCGCGGCCGATCTTCATCTCGCGCCGGCCGAAGCCCTGGAGATCGGGCAGCGACGGGTGCGCGCCGACCGCGACGCCGGCGGCCTTCGCCATCCGCACCGTCGCCCGCATGTGGTTGAAGTCGGAGCCGTGGAAGCCGCAGGCGACGTTGGCGATGTGGATGTGGGGCATCAGGCCGGCGTCGTCGCCGAGGCGCCAGATGCCGAAGCCCTCGCCCATGTCGCAGTTGATCGAGACCATCGGGATGCCTCCGGCTGGATCGCGGACCGGAGAGTTGCAAGGGTTCGCTCCATTGTAAAATCGGAAATCTGCGTGCCCGTTTTCGAAAAATCCGATACCGTTCGCCCGGTCGGGGACCGGGCATGTCGATCTCTCTCAAGCAGATCCGCTACTTCATCGCGGCGGCGGAATCCGGCCGCATCTCGCAGGCCGCCGTCGAGCTGAACGTGTCACAATCCGCCGTGACGGCGGCGGTGCAGCAACTCGAGACGATCCTCGGCGTGCGCCTGCTCGAGCGTCACGCGGCCGGCGTCGCCCTGACGCGGGAGGGCAACCGCTTCCTGCTCCACGGCCGCAACATCATGGCGGCGGTGGCCGAGGCGGTGCGCGAGCCGCGTGCGGCGGGCGCGGCCGTCACCGGCACGGTCCGGGTCGGGGTGACCTACACGGTGTCGGGCTACTTCCTGCCGCGCCACCACGCCCGCTTCGCCTCGAGCTTCCCGGGCGTGACGGTGAGCCTGTTCGAGGCGCCGCGCGACGTGATCGAGCAGGCGCTGCTCGACGGCGCCCTCGACATCGCGGTCATGCTGGTCTCGAACCTCCAGGCACGCGACGCGCTCGCCTCCGAGACCCTCATCCGCTCGCGGCGCCGGCTGTGGCTGCCCGCCGAGCACCCGCTCCTGCGCCAGGGCCGGGTGGGCCTGAGCGACGTCGCCCGCCACCCCTACATCATGCTCACGGTCGACGAGGCTGGCCACACCGCCGGGCGCTACTGGGCCCTGACCCCGTTCCGCCCCGAGGTGAGCTTCCGGACCTCCTCCGTCGAGTCGGTGCGCAGCATGGTGGCGGCCGGCATGGGCGTCACGATCCTCTCCGACCTCGTCTACCGGCCCTGGTCCCTGGAGGGCCAGCGGCTGGAGCGGCGCCAGGTCGAGGACGACATCCCGACCATGGATGTCGGGCTCGCCTGGCGGGCCGACACGGAGCTCACCCCCGCCGCCAGGACGTTTCGCGAGTTCGTGAACCTCGCCTGTGCGGGGCAGGGCTGAGGCTTCGTCGGAAGCCTGGTTGCCGATGGTGACGGGCGCAAGGCCGAAGATCCGCTTGGATGCGATCCGGTTCCCAATTGCAGCGCCCGTCCGCCATGTTCGATCCCTCCCCTATCTGCCCGCCGGATCCGACACTCGCCCGGGAGCGCGACCTGACGCGCGCCGGCCTCTCCCGCCCTTCAACGCACGCGAGCGCCTCGCTTGCTCCGGCATGGGCCGGAACACCCTGCGGGCACTGGCTTCCGATCTCGGCTACCTCAAGGACTTGGCCCAGGCCGCCACGGGATCTCCCCTCCCCTGGCCGGCGCCCGCGGCGGTGGCGCTGCAGTTCGTCGCCCATCATCTCTGGAACCCGGCCGCGCGGGCGCGACGCGCACCACGGTATGCCGGAGGTCGCTGCGGAGGCTTCTGCGTGCCCGCAGCCTGCCACGGACGAGCGCGAGCGGATCAAGGCGCTCATGTCGTGGCCATGATCTCCGTCATCGACGAGCATCGGGAGGTCTACGGAGGCGAGCCGATCTGCAGGGGGCTGCCGATCGCTCCGTCCGGGCGTCCGGTGCCGCTACCGGGCCAGCGAGTTCTGCGGCGAGGCTCTCGATCGCGCGGCAGACCTCGGCAGGAATGCCAGACCTGACTGCCCGTGCACGCTCTTCCGGCAGGCGCTCGCCGTCACGTGCGGCCACCACCAGGGCCAGCACCAGCGCCCGCGACGTCCGCGCGTCGAAGCTCCGGCCCCGGCGCGCGGCGTCGATCTCGGCGCCGCACATCCCTAGCCCCCGGGCTTCCGCTTCCCGTTCCGGACAAACGGGCCGGTCGCCATTGCCATCGGCCAGGGCGAGCGCGATGGACAGGCGCACGCGCCCGTCCAGGGTGAAGGAGGACATGGCGGCGCTCCGGTCTTGTGAGGACGCTCAGAAGCCGACATGGCTGAGGCCGGGATGGTCGTCTGGCCGGCGCCCGAGCGGCCAGCGGAACCGGCGCTCCGCCTCGCGGATCGGGTGCTCGTTGATGCTCGAGTGCCGGGTGCGCATCAGCCCGTCCCCGGCGAACTCCCAGTTCTCGTTGCCGTAGGCCCGGAACCACTGGCCGCTGTCGTCGTGGTACTCGTAGGCGTAGCGCACCGCGATGCGGTTGCCGGCGAAGGCCCAGAGCTCCTTGATCAGCCGGTAGTCGAGCTCGCGGTTCCACTTGCGGGTCAGGAAGGCCTCGACCGCCTCCCGGCCGGTCAGGAACTCGACGCGGTTTCGCCAGCGGGTGTCGGTCGTGTAGGCCAGGGCGACCTTGGCGGGGTCGCGGCTGTTCCAGCCGTCCTCGGCCAGGCGGACCTTCTCGATCGCGCTCTCCTCGGTGAACGGCGGCAGCGGGGGACGGGTCATCGGCTTCTCCTCGGGTTCGCGGGGTGGTGACAGGCGAAGGCGGGCAGCCGCACCGTCCGCCCCGGGTCGCCGCGATCTCGGCAATCGCATCGGGTCAGAGAGCCAGATGCACGGGCCCGCTGCGCTCGGCCGGGATGGCCGAGCAAATCAGCACCTCGTCGTCCGCGTGAGGCGCCGTGGGCACCTTCGTGTAGGTGACGGCACCTTTCAGGAGCTTCGTCCTGCAGGTGCCGCAGATCCCGGCCCGGCAGCTGTACTCCGGGCTGAGGCCCCGCACCTCGGCGAGGTCCAGCAGCGTCCCCGAGCCCGGCATCCACCGCGCCTCCTTCGCGGAATCCACGAAGGCGACCGGGACCGGCTGCGTCGACGCGGGCGCCAGCTTGGCCGCCTCGACGGCGCCCGGCACGCTCCTGACGAGCGACGAGGGGCCGAACGCCTCGGCGTGGATGCGGTCGTCGGAAACGTTCAGGCCGCGTAAGCCGTCGTAGAGCGCCTGCGTGAAGGCTGGCGGACCGCAGAGATGGAAGTCGTAGTCCCCGAACGGCAGGACGCGGGCGAGAAGCGCCATGTCGATACGCCCGACAGCGTCGTAGTCGACACCTTCCACCGCGATCCCGGGCGCGCTCAGCACCCGCACGACCCTGACCGCGCCTCCGGCCGCGGCGGCGAGCTCGGCCAGCTCCCGGTCGAAAGGCCGTTCCTCCTTGGTTCGGGCGGCCTGGATCAGGGTGGTCGGCCGGATGCCCCGGGTGCGCAGGCCCTCGTAGACGACGTGGCGCAGCATCGCGAGGAGCGGCGTGATGCCGACGCCGCCGGCCAGCAGCACGGCGGGCCGCCTGGCATGCGCATCGATGGTGAAGCCGCCCGCCGGCGCGCGCGCCTCGATCACGTCACCCACGCGCAGCGTGTCGTGCAGGTGGCGCGACACCGCCCCGTCGCGCTTGACGCTGATCCGGTAGACCGCGTCCGAGGGCGCGACCGACAGCGTGTAGGTGCGAAGGACGGGCTTGTCCGCGCCGGGGAGCGTCAGACGGATCGGCAGGTGCTGCCCCGCCTGGTGCGGGATGAGCCCGGACCCGTCCGCCGGCACGAGGTGGAACGAGCGGATCGCGCGGCTCTCGTCGACGATCCGCGTGATCGTGAACGGGCGCCATTGCGTCGCGAGGTCGGCGGCGCGGAGCCGGTCGGCGGCCTCGCGCCAGTCGCCGGTCATCAGGGAGTTGGGTGACCAGCCGTCCTGCCGAAAGGTCCAGCGCAGGGGCAGCGCGCCCCGCCGCCGCACGACCCGGCGCGGCCGGAACGTCCACAGCCGCTCGGCGCCCTGGAAGGCGGCGATCTCGGGCGAGGACAGGACGACCGCGGCATCGCCGGTCATCTGCAGCAGGTCGCCGGTCGCGAAGTCGGCGAAGACGAGGCCGGCCCTGCCGTTCAGCAGGATGTTGCCCAGCGTCGCGAAGAACAGGTTGCCGGCGAAGTCGGGGATCGTGAGCGCGCCGTCCTCCGCGACCCGGACGAAGCCGGCCTTGCCGCCGCGATGCGAGACGTCGACCTGCCGGCGGCCGTCCCTCTCGGCGTAGGAGGCGACGAAGAAGGTGTCGGCGGCCTCGACCGCGGCGCGCGCGTCCGCGTCGAGCCCGGCGCTCGCCTCGACGAGGCCCGCGAAGGGCTCGTGCGGGTCGCGGACGACGGCGACGTCGCGCCGCTGGATGTATTGCGGGCAGTTGCCGAAGCTCTGGTCGACCGCGACGTGCAGGACGCCGCCGGTGGTCGCCCGGATGACGCCATTGACGCGGTTGCGGCGGCGGGTGTGCAGCTCGATCCCGAGGAGCCCGACGGCCTCCCCGTCGCGCATCCCCGCGCTCGCCGGGTCGCTCGGATCGGGCCGCACCGCGAGGTCGAGGGCCGTCGGCGTCGGCGAGGCGATGAAACCGGGACCGCCGGCAACCAGCGTCGCCCAGGCATCGCCCTCCTGGTCGACGCTGCCGGCGACGATGAAGGGGATCTGGGCGTAGAAGGCGCGGTGCTGGTCGGGCATGAAGTCCCGCACCACGCGCCGTCCCACCTCCTCCATGCGGTCGGCCACGCCGACCTGCTCCTGGATGGCCTTCTCGCCCGCGTGCCAGGGCGAGGGCTTCGCGCCTGGGGGCCTCGCCATCGTCACATCGTCGCTCATGGTGCTCTCCCGTCCGGTTCGGTCGGGCGCGCCTCCTGGCGCGCCCGGACCCGCGGTCATGCGGCGGCCGTGAGGCCGGCCGACGTCCGGGCGAAGGGGAGGAAGCCCGGCAGGGCCTCGATCCGGCGCAGATACGCGGTGACGCCGGCATAGCCGGAGAGGTCGACGTTGCCCTCGGGCGCGCGCGCCAGGTAGCTGTAGAGCGCGACGTCCGCGATGGTCGGGCGCTCGCCGACCAGCCAGTCCCAGCCGGTCAGATGCGCCTCCAGGCGGCCGAGCAGGACGTGCGCCCGGCCGATCACCTCCTCCGGGTTGAACCTGGCGCCGAACACGGTGACGAGGCGCGCAGCCGCCGGTCCGTAGGCGAGTTCGCCGGCCGCGACCGACAGCCAGCGCTGCACGGCGGCCTCGCCCCTGGCATCGTGCGGCAGCCAGTCGGTGCGCCCGAGCTTGCGGGCGACGTAGACGAGGATGGCGTTCGAGTCGGCGACGACGGTGCCGTCGTCGTCGAGCACCGGCACCTGGCCGAAGGGGTTGAGGGCGAGGAATTCGGGCGTCTTGTGCGCGCCGGCCTTCAGGTCGACCTCGATGGCCTCGTGGGGCACGCCGAGCAGGGAGAGGAACAGGCGGGCCCGGTGCGCGTGGCCCGAGAGCGGATGGTGGTAGAGCTTCATGATCGTGATCCCTGACTTGGTGGCCGGGCGATGTCCCGAACCGCAGGGACAAGGTGCTCCGGTCGGGTTACGGCGAGAATGCTCGCTCTCGTCAGTTCATTGTTGTCGCGAGCGGAACAATCAGGAGCGATGGGGACCGGCCGTCACGCGGCGGTGGGTGCCCGGCCCCCCCAGGACCGCTACGCCTGAGCCTTCGCGGCCAGGAAGCCGGCTTGGTTGTTGCCGGCGAAGGGCAGGTGGTCGCCCATCAGCGTGGCATGCGCCTCGCCGGCGGCGGACTGCCAATGCGCAAGGAGCTCCGCGCCGATCGCGACCCGGTTGATCGGCACGATGCCGGCCTGGACCATCCGGGTGATGGCCGCATCCTCGACGCGCTTGCTCCAGGTGCCCGAGGCGTTCGACAGCCACCCGATCTGCCACTCTGCGTCCCTGGATGCAGGACGCCGCTGACGCGGCCGGCGCCTCGGGAGGACATCCGCTACCGCGGCGGAGGGCCTCAACGGCCGAGGCCCTCGATCATCAGGTCGGTGAGGGTCTGCACCTTGCGCGACGGGTGCTGTCCCGGCGGGCGCACGACGAACATGCCGATGGAGGGAAGCGCGTAGTGCGGCATGACGACTTGCCTCCGGCACCGAACGTCCAGGTCTCCGGGCCGATCATCACGGCGGGGTGCCCGGGTACGTCCTCCGGCGTCTCGGGGGTGCCGTGCGCGGCGACGTAGTCCGGGCTCGCGAACAGCCGCACGGAGAAGGACCCGATGCGGCGCGCGACGAGGATCGAGTCCGGCAGGTAGCCGACCCGGATGGCGCAATCGAAGCCTTCCGTGACGAGGGCCACGTAGCGATCGCCGTAGCGGCTGGGATTGCCCCGGATCGGTGGACACCCAGAGCGCTTTCGCGTGAGGTGTGTTTGCCATGCCGAGAACCCGTCCCCCGTACCCGGCGGAGTTCCGCCGCCAGATGGCCGAGTTGGTCCGCGCCGGGCGCGATCCGACCGATCTCGCCCGCGAGTTCGCGCCGTCGGCCCAGGCCATCCGCAGCGGGGTGGCCGAGGCCAACCAGCAGGATCCACTCCCGGCCTGAGGCCCGCATGGCCCTCTTCCGCTACGTCGAGGGCTTCGACAACCCGGTGCGGCGCCACTCCGCCCTGGGCTACCGCTCACCCCTCGTCTACGAACAGGAGCATCGCCCAAAACCTGCGACCGGGACCCTGCTCAGCCAAGCCCCATAACCGTCCACGGAAACAGGGCAATCCCAATCCCCAGTCCGGCATGCTCCCGTTCCTGCCGCCACATCACCCTCGCCGCATTGCGCCAGATCAACGCCGCCCGCTCGTAATCCGGCGAGGCTTCGCGTGCAGCCGGAACGGGGACAGCGTGCCGTACCCTCCCGTGGCGACGCACTGGGCCGCTCCGCGCAAAGCCGCCGCGCCCGCGAAATCCCGCGGTGGGCTGCCCCGTGAGGCCGGACCTCCTCGGATGTCCGGTCTTGAAGATCCACGACGGAGATGGTCGATGCGCGCGACGGGGTGCCGGCGGTGGGGAGCGGGATCCGGGGGCGAGCCCTGGGCCCCCGGGCACCGCGCCGGCCATCGCCTCGACCTCCCTCGCGCCCGAGGCCTGCCTCGAAGTCGGGGCCGGCCTCACGTGCCGCCCAGGCCCATGCCCCGCTTCCGAGAGGTCATGCGAGGCCGGCCAGCACCGCCCGGCGCACCAGGTCCTGAATGTTCGTCGCGTGCGTCTTCGCCATCAGCTTCGCCCGGTAGATCTCCACGGTGCGCGGGCTGATGTCGAGCGCACGGCCGATCTCCTTGCTGGTGGCGCCTCCGACCAGGCGGTCCAGGACCTGCCGCTCGCGCTCGCTGAGGGTCTCGACCCGCCGCAGGAAGTCCTGCACCGCGGGATCGGCCGCCTCCGCCGGACGGCCGGGCGCCAGCGCGGAGCGCAACGCCCGCAGGAGCACCTCGTCGTCGAACGGCTTCTCGACGAAGTCGCAGGCCCCGCGCTTCATCGCCTCGACGGCGAGCGGGACGTCGCCGTGGCCCGTCATCACCACCGCGGGCAGCCTGTGTCCGACCTCTCGCAGGCGGCGGATGAGGTCGAGCCCGTCGATGCCCGGCATGCAGATGTCGGTCAGGACGCAGCCCGCGGCCGCTCTCGGGAGCCGGTCGAGCAGGTCGGTCCCGGTCTCGTAGAGCCGCACCGCGAAACCGGCGGTGTCGAGCAGGAAGGCGAGCGAGTCCCGCATCGCGGGATCGTCGTCCACCACGTGCACCAGCTCAGCCGCCATGGGCCGGCTCCTCGTCCTGCGTCGCCGGCAGGGTCAGCCGGAAGGTCGCGCCGCCGGACCCGTTGCGCTCGACCTCCAGGCGCCCGCCATGCGCCTCGCTGATGGTGCGGCAGATCGAGAGACCGACGCCCATGCCGCCCGGCTTGGTGGTGACGAAGGGCTGGAACAACCGCTCCGCCACTTCCGCTGCGATCCCGGGCCCGGTGTCCGAGACCGCGATCTCGACCATGTCGGGTGCGACGAGCCGCGCGTCGATGCCGAGGCCGCGGCGCGGGCCGTGCATCATGGCCTCGCGGGCGTTGCGGATCAGGTTCACCAGGATCTGCTGGACCTGGACGCGATCGACCAGGACGGAGCCGACCCGCTTGTCCAGGGCGAGGCGCAGGGCGATGCCCTGCTCGCGGGACCCGACCATGGCCAGGGCGCAGGCGTCCTCGATCAGCCGCGCAACCGGCTCGACGCGCTTCTCGGTCTCCCCGCGGGCGACGAAATCGCGCAGCCGGCGGATGATCTGGCCGGCCCGCAGCGCCTGCTCGGCCACTTTGTCGAGGACCTCCACCGCCGTGGCGACGGTGTCGGTGTCGGGGTGGGCGAGGAGGCGGCGGCAGCCCTTGGTGTAGTTGGTGATGGCGCCGAGCGGCTGATTCAGCTCGTGGGCCAGGGTGGAAGCCATCTCGCCCATCGCGCTCAGGCGCGAGACGTGGACCAGCTCGGACTGGAGCTCCTGCAGGCGGGCATGGATCCGCTGGTGCTCGTCGATGCTGACGATGGTCCCGCGGTACCGGCAGGCCCGGCCGCTCGCGGCGAGGTGGACCCGCCCGCGCGACCGCAGCCAGCACACCTCCCCGTCCGGCCGCACGACGCGGTGATCGAACTCGTAGGCGCCACCCGCCCTCAGGGTGCGCTGGATCGCGTCCTCCCAGCCGCGGCGATCATCCGGATGCACCAGGGCCTGGATCTCGGCGAAGGTCGACAACCGGTCGAGCGGGACGCCGAACAGGCGGGCGCAGGCCGGCGACGCGGTGACCTGGCCCTCCGCGACATCCAGCGACCAGGTGCAGACGCCGACCTCGTCGAGGGTCTGCCGAAGCTCGCCAGCGGTCAGCACGCCGTCACCGCCTGGATCCGTGCCGGGTGCGGTCATCGGGCGGCTCACCGTCTCAGCACAGAGGGGAAATCCCCGAACCAGGACCATCGGTCATCATTGCCGCAGATTTTCCACCTCGATATTATGAATTGATAAAAATGTCTTCTCGATTTCGACCCGCTCCACTCAAGCATCCTGTTCCGGCCGCGTCCGGCCGATCAATCGGCGAGCGCGATCACCGCCCGCGAATGTTCGGTGGTTTCGTCGTGCCGTCGAACGGACTCGCCGGAAGGCACAAGGAGCGCCGGCGCGGAAGCCCGTGACCCCGGCCGGATGCTCTGCCGCCGACAGGTCGATGGCGAGGCGCTGCGCCATGATCCGAGGTGCGCCGTCACGATGGCGCGACGCGCACGACGGGGCCGTCCCCTCGATCCTTCGGCGGCGCGCCGGCGAGGCGACCCGCGCTCCGGCGGGCCTGCCGGCCCGTGGTCGATCCGCCGCGCAGTGTCTCCGACGGCGCGGCCCCACGGCTTCCTGCGGGTTGTCGAACATCTCGCGAGGCAGGCCGGAACGGGTGCAGGCGGCCAATGCGCCGAGCGGGCTGATGGCCCGCTCGGGCCGGGCAGGCTTTCGCCGTCGCGACCTGCCTCAATGTGCCATCAGGAGCGGGACCGGGCAGGAGCGCAGCATGTCCTGCGTCACCCCGCCGAGCACCATCTCGCGCAGGAGCGAGTGGACGAAGGCGCCCATCACGATCATGTCGGCTTGCGCCTCCGTCGCGTGCCGGCGCAACGCGCCGGCGACGTCCCCGTCCGCGGCCGGAAGATCCGTGACGGTCACCGCCACGCCGTGATGCGCCAGGCACGGGGCCGCCTCCGCCCCCGGGACCGAGTGCGACAGGTCCTTCTCGCCGACGACCGAGACGATCTCGACGTGCTCGGCCTGCCGGAGGAACGGCAGCGCGTCGTGCATGGCGCGGGCGGCCTGGGCGCTGCCGTCCCAGGCGATGAGGACGCGGCGCGCGGTGAAGCTCTCGCAGCCGGGCGGGACGACGATCAGCGGGCGACCGCTCTCGAAGAGCAGGGTCTCGATCAGGCCGCGGTCGCTCGTCAGCATGCGCGGCTCCGCGTCGATCACGACGACGTCGTGGAGCCGCGCCTGCCGGGAGAAGCTCGCGAGCAGGCGGTCGTACGGCAGGTGCTCCGTCTCGGTGGTGCACAGGATCCCGGCGGCCGCAGCGTCGCTCCGGGCCCGCTCGGCGGCGGCCTGGGCCAGGCTCCGCAGCCGCTGGTTCTCGGCAGCGACGACCATGCCGACGAAGCGGCTGATCCAGGCATTCGGCACGACGAGCCGCACCGAGATCGCCTGGACCGTCACCCGCGCCTGCGACCGCTCGGCCAGCGACAGGCCGTAGGCGAGCGCGCTCGAAGGGGTCTCGTCGTCGAGACGCTTCGTCAGCGCGATGAGGATGTTGCGCAGAGTCTCGATCATGGCTGCCCCGCAATGTCCGGTGCCGGAAGTCTAGCAGCTTGGTGCACGTCCACGTTGCGCTGGATCAACGACACCCTGCCCGATCGGGCGTGCGGTCGGACCGGGCGCCAAGGCCGATCGCGGCCGACCGACGAGGACACCCGATGAGCGAGCAGATGATGACGGCCGCGACCCGAGGGAGCCGCGGCGAGCCCGGCGGCGGCGCGCTCGCGGCCGAGCGCCTGCCCCCGGACGAGGTCCTGGCCGCCCTGGGCGTCGATGCCGCCTCCGGGCTACCCTCGGCCGAGGTGCGCGCCCGGGTCGGGCGCTGGGGCCCGAACGCGCTGCGGTCTCTGCCGCCGGTTCCGGCCTGGCGCAAGCTGCTGGCACAATTCGCCGACCCCCTGGTCCTGCTGCTCGTCGCGGCCGCCGTCGTCTCGGCCGGGGTCTGGCTCCGGGAGGAGCTTCACGAGGGCAGGTCCGGTCTGCCCTTCGAGGCCCTCGCCATCCTGGCCATCGTGCTCCTCAACGCCGCGATGGGCTACGTCCAGGAGGCGCGGGCCGAGCAGGCCATCGCGGCCCTCCGGCGGATGTCGGCCGCCCGGGCCCGCGTCATCCGCGACGGGACCCGCCTGGAGGTCCCGGCCACGGATCTGGTGCCGGGCGACATCATCCGGCTCGAGGAGGGCGACGCGATCCCGGCCGACGCGCGGCTGATCGAGGCGAGCGCCCTTCGGACGACCGAAGCTGCCCTGACGGGCGAGAGCGTTCCGGTCCCGAAGGACACGGCGCCCCTCGCCGGCGGCACGGATGCGGCGGCAGGCTTGGCCGGGCGCCGCAACATGGTGTTCAGCGGCACCGCGGTGAGCACCGGGCGGGGTCTGGCCGTCGTGACGGCGACTGGGATGCGAACCGAGCTCGGGCGCATCGCCGGCATGCTGGAGCAGACGACGGACGAGACCACGCCGCTTCAGGCCGCGCTCGCCCGGCTTGGCCGGCGCCTCGGGATCGCGGTCGTCGCGATCGCCGCCGCGATGACGACGACCCTGGTGCTCGTCGAGGAGGTCAGGACCGTGCCGGCCCTGCTCGATGTGCTGATCCTGGCGGTGGCGCTCGCGGTCGCGGCGGTGCCGGAGGGCCTGCCGGCGATCGTGACCGCGGCCCTCTCCCTCGGCGTGCTGCGCATGGCCCGCAGGCGCGCGATCGTGCGCCGCCTCGCGGCGGTGGAGACCCTGGGCTCGGCCGACGTGATCGCGTCCGACAAGACCGGCACGCTCACCCGCAACGAGATGACGGTCCGGACGGTCGTGACCGCGAGCGGACGCGTCGCGCTCGACCGGGCCGACGGCGCGCCGGCCGGCTCCGACCAGGACGAGCGGCTCCGGTCCGAGGTGGACGAGGCGCTCCTCGCGGGCTTCCTGGCCAACGACGCCGTCCTGCAGCCGCACGAGGGCGGCTGGACCGTCCAGGGCGACCCGACCGAGGGCGCCCTGCTCGTCGCCGCGCGGGACGCCGGGCTCGACGCCGAGACCGTCGGCCGCCGCTTCGTGCGCGTCGCCGAGATCCCGTTCTCGTCCGAGCGCCGGCGGATGAGCACGGTCCACCGCGAGGCGGGAGAGGACGGCCGGCGGCTCGTCGCCATGAAGGGCGCGCCGGACGTCGTGCTGTCGCGCTGCTCGCGCGAGCGCGTCGGCCGGCAGGACCGGCCGCTCATGCCGGAGCGCCGCCACGCGATCCTCGCCGCGACCGCGGCGCTCGCCGGCGCCGGCCTGCGCACCCTGGGCCTCGCCCAGCGGCGGATGCCGGAGGATGCGCCGCCGGACGGCTGCGTCGAGCAGGATCTCGTCTTCCTCGGCCTCGTCGGCATGAGCGATCCGCCCCGCCCGGAAGCGCGCGAGGCCGTCGCCCGCGCCAGGGCGGCCGGCATCCGGCCGGTCATGATCACGGGCGACGACCCGCGCACCGCCGCGGCGATCGCGGCCGAGCTCGGCATCCTGGGCGACGGGTCCGCCGTCACGGGTGCGCAGCTCGCCGCGATGTCGCCGGAGGAGCTCGACGAGGCCGTGCGCACCGTCTCCGTCTACGCGCGGGTCGATCCCGCGGACAAGCTGCGGATCGTGCGAGCGCTGCAACGCAACGGCCTGGTCGTCGCCATGACGGGCGATGGCGTGAACGACGCACCCGCCCTGAAGGCCGCCGATATCGGGATCGCCATGGGGCTGACCGGCACGGACGTGTCCCGGGAGGCGGCCGACATCGTCCTTGCCGACGACAACTTCGCCACCATCGTGGCGGCCGTCGAGGAGGGCCGGGCGATCTTCTCCAACATCCGCAAGTTCCTGCGCTACTTGCTGTCGTCGAACCTCGGCGAGGTGGCGACGGTGGCCTTCGGCGTCGTGCTGGCCCCCGTCCTCGGCTTGTCCCTGGGCACCGGGGAGGTGGTGCTGCCGCTGCTGGCGACGCAGATCCTGTGGATCAACTTCGTCTCCGATGGCGCGCCGGCCCTCGCCCTCGCGGTCGATCCGGTGGACCCGGCCGTGATGACGCGGCCCCCGCGCCCCAGGGACGAGGGCGTGCTGACCGGCTCGATGTGGTGGAGCATCGGCTTCGTCGGCGTCGTGACCGCGTCGAGCAGCCTGTTCGTGCTCGATGCCTGCCTGCCCGGCGGGCTCGTCGCGGGCACCGGCACGCTGCGCTACGCGCAGACGATGACCTTCACGACCCTCGTCCTGTCCCAGCTCTACAACGTGCTCAACGCGCGCTCCGCCGATGCGAGCGCGTTCGACGGCCTGTTCCGGAACCGCTGGCTCTGGGGCGCGATCCTCCTGTCCCTCCTGCTCCAGGTCGCCGTCGTCTACACGCCCATCCTTCAGCAGGGCTTCTCGACGGTGAGCCTGAGCGCCGGCGACTGGCTGTTCTGCGGAGCCGCCGCCAGCGCCGTCCCGGTTCTCGAGGAGCTGAGAAAGGCGGTGGTCCGCGCGATGCGGCGCGGCGCTCCGGGATGCTGAGAACGGCCGGGCGACGACGGCGCTCGGATCGAGCGGTCCGACGCATCGATCTCACCGCCCGGCCGGCTGCCCCAGATTGGGTGCGGTCCGGCTCGCCGACGCGCAGCACGCGGCCGAACCCATGGACCAGCGGCACGGCATGATCCTGCCGCGCGGACGCACCGAGCCGTTGTCGCCAGGGTTCTCTGTCGAGGGGGGTGCCGGTCGCGGACCCGCCCCGAAGCCCGCTCCCGACATGCCTCCCGATGTTTGCGCCGGCCCCGGGCGGGGGCGCCGCGTCGACGCGGTTCCTCCCTCCGGCCCGGGCCCGTGACGGCGCAGCCACAGCCTGCGACATCTCGTTCGGGATGAGGGAACCCAAATACACGTACCAGGTATTCCTACGCGGAAGCGGGTCCCGGACGCCGCTCGGGGACCGAGGTGCGAGACCGCAGGCGGAATGGCGCAGATCTTTCGTCCCGGCGCGGATACCCTGGCGCGCGTGACCCTCGCGGGCATCGCCGTCGTTCCGGTCCTCGCGGTCGGGCTGGCCACCACCCTGTGGCGCTCGCCCTACGCCACCGCCCAGGACGTGACCCGCGAGCAGCCGGTGCCGTTCAGCCATGAGCACCATGTCGGCGGGCTGGGGATCGACTGCCGCTACTGCCACACCTCGGTCGAGAAGGCCGCCTTCGCGGGCATTCCGCCGACGGAGACCTGCATGAGCTGCCATTCGCAGATCTGGACCAACGCGCCGATGCTGGCGCCGGTGCGCTCGAGCCTGGCCGAGGGCCGGCCGCTGGTCTGGCGGCGGGTCCACGCCCTGCCGGACTACGTCTATTTCAACCACTCGGTGCACGTCGCCAAGGGCGTCGGCTGCTCGACCTGCCACGGGGCGATCCAGACCATGAAGCTGGTGCGGCAGGTCGCTCCCTTGACCATGGGCTGGTGCCTCGACTGCCACCGCAACCCGGCCCCGAACCTTCGGCCGCGCGAGGCGGTGTTCGACATGACCTGGACGCCGCCGGAGGACCAGGCGGAGCAGGGCGCCCGCCTCGCCGCCGCCTACCACGTCAAGTCCCCGGCACGGCTCGGCGAGTGCTCGATATGCCACCGCTGACGGGCCTCCACCGCCGCGAGGCCCTGCGGCTCCTCGGCGCCGGCATCGCGCTCGCCGCCGGCGGGTGCTCCCGGCCCGACGAGGAGATCCTTCCCTACGTGCGCCAGCCCGAGCAGCTCCTGCCCGGGGTGCCGGCACGCTACGCCACGGCGCTTCCCCTCTCCGGCTGGGCCCGGGGCATCCACGCCATCGCGGTCGACGGCCGGCCGATCAAGATCGAGGGCAACCCGCTCCATCCCGGCAGCCGCGGCGCCACGGACGTCTTCCTCGAAGCCGCAATCCTCGACCTCTACGATCCCGACCGCTCCCGCGCGCCGAGCGAGCGCGTCGCCGGCATCGCCTCCTGGGAGGCGTTCGGCAAGGCCTATGCCCGGCCGCTCTCCGAGGCGCGGGCGCGAGGAGGCGCCGGCTTCCGGCTGCTCACCGGCCGCGTCACCTCGCCGACGCTGCTGCGCCAGATCGCGGCCCTGCGGGAGGCGATGCCGGACGCCGCCTGGCACGTCCACGAGCCGCTCGACGAGGCGAACGCCCGGGCCGGCGCCGCCCTGGCCTTCGGGCGCCGCTTGCGCGCCCTGCCGCTTCTGGACCGGGCCGAGGTCGTGGTCTGCCTCGAGGCCGACCCCCTCGGGCCGGGGCCGGACCAGATCCGCCTGTCCTCCGCCCTGATGGAGCGCCGGCGCGACCCGGCCCGGTTCGGCCGGCTCTACGCCGCCGAGGGCCTGCCGACCCTCACCGGCATCAAGGCCGATGCGCGCCGCGCCGTGCCGCCGCCGGTGACGGCCGCCCTCCTCGTCCATCTCGCCAACGGCTTCGGCGCCGGCCTGCCCGCGCCCGCCCTGCCCGAGCCCGAGCGGCGCTTCGCCGAGCAGATCCTGACCGACCTGCGGGCGCATCGGGAGCGCGCGGTGGTGCTCGTCGGCGAGGCCCTGGAGCCCGCCTTCCACGCCCTCGCACACTGGCTCAACGCCCGCCTCGCCGCGCCGGTCGCGTGGATCGCGCCGCCGGATTCGCCGCCGGGCCACGAGCCGGGAGACATCGCGGACCTCGCCCGCGACATCGCGGCCGGCGAGGTGTCCTGCCTCGCGATCCTCGGCACGAACCCGGTCCAGACCGCCCCGGCCGGTCTCGGCTTCTCCGAGCTGCTGCGGCGGGTGGGGTTCAGCGTCCAGATCGGCACCCACGCCGACGAGACCGCGGGGGCGACGCACTGGCACCTGCCGCTCGCCCATGACCTCGAATCCTGGTCGGACCTGCGGGCGACGGACGGCACCGCGAGCCTGGTCCAGCCCCTGGTGCGCCCGCTCTACGGCGGCCGCTCGGTCCACGAGATCCTGAACCTGCTCACCGGCGCCGAGGCGCGGCGCGGCTACGACATCGTCCGGGAAACCTGGCAGGATCACCCCCGCCCGGCCGGGGGCGACTTCGAGGGTTGGTGGCGCCGCTGCCTGCATGACGGCACGATCCCGGGCAGCGCCGCCGCACCCGTCGCCCTGCCCGAGCCCGCCCTGCCGACGCTGCCGCCCGCGCCCGCGCCCTGCGATCTCACCCTCACCCTCACCCCCGATCCGGCCCTGTGGGACGGGCGCTGCGCCAACAACGCCTGGCTGCAGGAATGCCCGCACCCGGTGACGAAGCAGGTCTGGGGCAACGCCCTCCTCCTCTCGCACGGCGAGGCGGCGCGACGCGGCGTGCGGGACGGCCAGACCGTGAGCCTGACCGTGCGCGGCTCCTCGCTGATCGCCCCGGTGGCGGTCGTGTCGGGCGTCGCCGACGGGGTGGCGGGGCTGAGCCTCGGCCACGGCCGGGCCCGGGCCGGGCAGATCGGCAACGGCATCGGGGTCGACGGCTATCGCCTCATGCAGGCCGGCGCGGCGCGGGTGATCCGCGACGTGAGCCTCACGGCCCTGGACGGGACGCGCGAGATCCTGCGGACCCAGGCCTACACCCAGATCGAGGGCGAGACGGACAAGCTGTTTCCGCGCATCGACCTCGCGGCGCTCGCCTCGGCCGAGCCGAAGGGCGACGGCTCGGACCAGCCCACGCTCCTCGAGCCCTGGACCGGCGACGCCGACGGCCACGCCTGGGGCATGGTGATCGACACCATGGCCTGCATCGGCTGCAACGCCTGCGTGATCGCCTGCCAGTCCGAGAACAACGTGCCGGTGGTCGGGCCGGAGGAGATCGCCCGCGGCCGGATGATGCACTGGCTGCGCGTCGACATCTACGACGCAGGGAAACCGGAGCGGATCGAGGCCGGGTTCCAGCCGGTGCCGTGCATGCATTGCGAGCACGCGCCCTGTGAGCCGGTCTGCCCGGTGGCGGCCTCGGTCCATGACGGCGAGGGGCTGAACCTGCAGGTCTACAACCGCTGCGTCGGCACCCGCTTCTGCGAGGCCAACTGCCCCTACAAGGTGCGCCGCTTCAACTTCTTCGGCTACGCCGACGGGCAGGAATACGCCAGCCTCGGCGCCGAGCCGGTGCGGGCGCAGCGCAACCCCAACGTCACGGTCCGGGCCCGGGGCGTGATGGAGAAGTGCACCTACTGCGTCCAGCGCATCGCCAACGAGCGCCAGGCCGCCGAGCGCGACGGGCGCCCGATGGGCGCAGTCGCCACCGCCTGCCAGTCCGCCTGCCCGACGCGGGCGATCCGCTTCGGCGACCTCAACGCGCCGGGAAGCCCGGTCGCGGCGCAACGCGCGGATCCGCGCCACTACGCCCTCATGGCGGAGCTGAACACGCGGCCCCGCACCACCTACCTCGCCGAGCTGCGCAATCCGTTGCGGGAGGACCGGACGTGAGCGGGCAGCCCCACCCGCTGATCGACGCCGAGCGCCTCGGCTACGGAGCGATCTCGGCGGCCATCGCCGATCCGATCCAGCGCACCGGCTTCGGCCGCGCCTGGGCGATCGCGCTCCTGTGCACCCTGCCGCTCGTCCTGCTGACGCTCGGCGCCATCGGGGCGGTGCTCACGGTCGGCATCGGGCTGTCGGGGGTGAACACCACCGTGGTCTGGGGCTTCTCGATCGCGAACTACGTCTGGTGGATCGGCATCGGCAATGCCGGCACGCTGATCTCCTCGATGCTGCTGCTGACGCGCCAGCGCTGGCGCGCCTCGATCAACCGCTTCGCCGAGGCGATGACCCTGTTCGCCGCGGCCATCGCCGGGCTGTTTCCAATCATCCATCTCGGCCGGCCGCTCTACGCCTACTGGCTCGCGCCCTACCCGAACACCATGGATCTGTGGCCGCAATGGCGCTCGGCCCTGGTCTGGGACTTCTGGGCGATCCTGAGCTACCTGCTGTTCTCCGCCCTGTTCTGGTTCACCGGCCTGCTGCCGGACCTCGCCACGATGCGCGACCGCGCGCGGACGCGGGCCGGCCGGGTGATCTACGGGGCGCTCGCGCTCGGCTGGCGCAACTCCGCCCGGCACTGGCGCGCCTACGAGACCTACCACCTGACCATGGCGGCGCTCGCCGTGCCCCTCGTCTGCTCGGTCCACTCGATCGTCGGGCTCGACTTCGCCGCGAGCCTGATGCCCGGCTGGCAGGAGAGCATCTTCCCGCCCTACTTCGTCGTCGGCGCGATGTTCTCGGGCTTCGCCATGGTGGTGGTGCTGGCGATCCTGATCCGCTGGGGCCTGAACCTCCAGGCGATGATCACGCCGGCCCACTTCGACGCCATGGCGAAGGTGATGCTGTTTGCCAGCATCGTCATGGCGTTCTCCTACGCCACCGAGTGGTTCACGGCCTGGTACGGCGGCGAGCACGCCGACCGCACGGTGATCGGCTACTTCTTCACCGGCGACTACGCGCCGCTCTACGGCCTGCTGCTGTTCTGCAACTGCCTCGCGCCCCAGGCGCTCTGGTGGCGCCGGGTACGGCGGAACCTGTGGTGGCTCGCCGGGATCTCGATCCTGATCAACATCGGCATGTGGCTCGAGCGGATCCTGATCGTCTGGAACACGCTCTCGCACGGCCACGCCGTCACGCTCTGGCGGACCTACCACACCAGCCTGTACGACCTCGCGATCCTGGTGGGACCGCTCGGTCTGTTCGCCTTCCTGTTCCTGGTGCTGGCGCGCCTGCTGCCGATCGTCTCGATGCACGAGGTCCGGCAGCTGGCGCGGGACGAGGGGGCGGCGTGATGGGTGACGGATGCCGTGAGCGCCACCGCCAACCCACCCCCCGCAGAGGGGGGAGGGTTGGCGGCGGCCGGTGCGCCTTTTCCCGGGAGGTGCGCCCGTGACCACGCCCCTCCTCGCCGAGTTCGAGACCCCCGACGCCCTCGTCACGGCCTACCGCCGAGCGAAGAGCGAGGGCCACCGCGCCATCGACGCCTTCACGCCGTTCCCGCTCGAAGAGCTCGCGGACGCCTTCGACCCCGCCCCGCGCTGGATCCGGCCCGCCATGGCGCTCGCCGGATTCGGCGCGGCGGCCGGGATGTACGCCCTGCAATGGTGGAGCGCCGTCCACGACTACCCGCTGAATTCCGGCGGCCGGCCGCTGCACAGCTGGCAGGTCTTCCTCCTGGTGCCGTTCGAGGTCGGGGTGCTGGCGGCCGCCATCGCCGGGTTCGCAGGCCTCCTCGTCACCTGCGGGCTGCCGCGGCTGCACCACCCGCTGTTCGTGATGCCGCAATTCGAGCGGGCGAGCCAGGACCGCTTCCTGCTCCTCGTCGCCCCGAAAGGCGAGCCGGCCGCCTTGCGCCGGCTCCTCGAGGAGGCCGGCGCCGGCCTGGTGGCGGAGACGCATCCGTGACCCGCCGGCTCCTGCTCCTCGCGATGCTGCTGCTGACCGCCTGCGACGACCTCTCGATGGCGCAGCAGAAGCGCTACGACGTCTATCGCCGCGCCGACCTCTGGGCCGACGGGGCCGAGGCCCGCCATCCACCGGACGGGACGCTGCAGCAGGGCGCGCTCGCCGACGAGGCGGCACTGACCGATCCGCCCCCCGTCGACGCCGCCCTGCTGCAGCGCGGGCGCGAGCGCTACGAGGCGATCTGCACGCCCTGCCACGGGCTCACCGGCCACGGCGACGGCATGATCGTCGCCCGCGGCTTTCCGAAGCCCCCCTCCTACCACGAGGACCGCCTGCGGGCCGCGCCTGCCCGCTACTTCGTCGACGTCATCACCAACGGCTACGGCACGATGTATCGGTACGCCAACCGGGTGGAGCCGCGGGACCGCTGGGCGATCGCCGCCTATATCCGCGCCCTCCAGCTCTCCCAGGGCGCCCGCGTCGCCGAGGTGCCGGGGCTGGCGGAGAGGATCCCGGCCGACACAGCACCGGGAGGCCGCCCGTGACCGAGGCCCTCGCCCGCGGCTGGCTCCTCGCCTGGATCGCCTTCGGCGCCGCGCCCGCCGGCAGCCTGGTGCTGCTGCTCATCCACCGCATCACCGGCGGGCGCTGGGGCGAGGCGCTGGCGCCGGTCCTGCGCCCGGCCGCCGCGCTCCTGCCGCTCGTCGCCCTCGGCTTCCTCGGCGTGGCGCCGGCGCTGCCGGCGCTCTACCCGTGGGCCGCGGATCCGGGCGCGGTGAAGCCGGACGTCGCGGCCCTCTACCTCAACGCAGGCTCGTTCGCCGCCCGCGGGGCGGTCGCGCTCCTCGGCTGGTCGGTGCTGGCCTGGCTGGTCCTCTCGGGGCGCTGCTCCCGGCTCGTCGCCGGCCTCGGCCTCGCCTTCTACGGCCTGACCATCAGCCTCGTGCCGGTGGACTGGATCCTCTCGCTGGAGCCCCGCTTCACCTCCTCGGCCTTCGGCGCCGGGTTCGCCCTGCACCAATTGCTCGCCGCGCTCGCGCTCGCCGCCGTCGCGAGCCCGCGCGGGCTTGATCGGACGACCGCCCCCGACCTCGCCAACCTCCTCCTCGCGACGCTCCTCGGCGTGCTCTATATCGGCCTGATGTCCTACGTGGTCGCCTGGTACGGCGACCTGCCGCCGAAGGCCGCCTACTACCTGCGGCGCGAGGCGGTCCCCTACCCGGCCCTGGTCGGGGCGGCCATCGCCGCGGGCGGGATCGTCCCGTTCCTGCTCCTGCTCCTCGGGGCGGTGCGCCGCAGCCCCGGGGCCCTGCGGCTCGTCGGCCTCCTGGTCTTCGTCGGGCTCGTCCTGCGCTTCTGCTGGCTGGTCCTGCCCGCCTGGGGGCCGGGCGCCGGCGGAGCGGCGGTCGCCGCCGGCCTGTGGCTCGTCGCCCTCGTCGTCGTCGCGCTCCTCGCCCTGCGCCTCGCCGGTCGGTTCGGACGGAGGCTCGGCCATGCCTGAGACATCCGCCTCCGTGCGCGACGACGCGGTCGGCCATGCCGAGGGGCCGCCGGAGGCGCCCGACATCCGCGTGAAGCCGGTGCTGCTCACCGGCCTGTTCATCGTGGTCTTCGTCGCCGTGACCCTCGCGGCCCTGCGCGTCTACCGCGACACGGTGATCACCAGCCCGAACACCGAGCCGGCCCGCACCTTCGCCGGCCCCGCCCTGCAGCGCGACCCGCAAGGTGACCTGGCGCGGCTCGTCGCCAACCAGCGCCGGCGCCTCGACAGCTACGGCTGGGTCGACCAGGCGCACGGCATCGCCCGCATGCCGGTGGCGGACGCGATGCGGCGCCTCGCGGAGCGCGGGGCGGAGGCCTACGCCGCCCCGCTCCAGCCGGAGCGCGTGCCGCCGCTCGGCAGCCGCGGCGCCGCCGCGAGCCCCCTGCTGCCGCCCGGCAGCGTCGCTGCCTCGCCCAACGAGGCGGCCTCGCCGAAGGAGGTGCGCTGATGTTCGGGCGCCTAATGCCGGAGACGGCCTCCGTCCAGGCGGTGCTGACCGACCGGATCTTCCTCGGCCTCACCATCGCCTCGGCCCTGATCCTCGCCCTGGTGGTCGGGCTGATCCTGGTCTTCGCGATCCGCTTCCGGCGCGGCTCGCGGGTCGACCGCCACCCCCTGCCGGACATCGTCTCGCGCGAGTTCGAGATCGGCTGGACCGCCGCGACGATCTTCCTGTTCGTGTTCGTGTTCTGGTGGGCGGCCTCGGCCCAGATCGGCGCCTACTCGGCGCCGCCGAACGCCATCGAGATCCACGTCGTCGCCAAGCAGTGGATGTGGAAGGCGCAGGCCTCGAACGGCGCCCGCGAGATCAACGAACTGCACGTGCCGGTGAACGCGCCGGTCAAGCTCATCATGACCTCGCAGGACGTGATCCACTCGTTCTTCGTGCCGGCCTTCCGGCTCAAGCGCGACGTGCTGCCCGACCAGCAGACGGAGGCCTGGTTCCAGGCGACCAAGACCGGCACCTTCCACCTGCTCTGCACCGAGTATTGCGGCACCGACCACGCCCGGATGCTCGGCCGGGTCATCGTGATGGAGCCCGAGGCATATGCGCGCTGGCTCTCGGCGCAACCGGAGGGCGACGACCTCGCCCACCAGGGTGAGCGGCTGTTCTCCGAGCGCGGCTGCGCCGGCTGCCACGCGCCGGGATCACGGGTGCACGCGCCGAGCCTCGCCGGAATCTGGGAGCGCCCGGTCCCCCTCGAGGGCGACCGCTTCGCCACCGCCGACGCAGGCTACATCCGCGACTCGATCCTCCAGCCTGGCCGCGACGTGGTGGCGGGCTACGCCCCCGTCATGCCGAGCTATGCCGGCCTCCTCGACGACGGCGAGATCCAGGCGATCACCGCCTATATCCGCGCGCTCGGCTCCGAGCCGGGGGTGGTGCGCGAACTCGGGACCCCGGAGGTCCGCTCGAACGTCCCCGGCGACGTGCGGGCGCGCAGCCCCGCGATGGTGCCGGGCGCCCCGGTGCTCGACGTGCCCGCGCCGCCGGAACCGGGGTCGCGGCCATGAGCGCCGCCGCTGCCGGGCAGGCGCCCCGCCCCTCCCTCGACCCTGCCCAAGAAAGCGCGGGTTTCTCCTCTCCCCGCGGGCGGGGAGAGGGCCGTGCTCCTGTTCAGGGAGCACGGCGAGCAGCGAACCGCAGGTTCGCCGCGAGGGTGAGGGGGTGGTGCCGAAGGCGCCGCTTCCGGAGAAGCCCCCTCACCGTCGGCTGCCGCCTCGTCTCGCCCCCGACGAGGGGGGCTCGACCCTCTCCCCGCCCGCGGGGAGAGG
>NZ_LABY01000090.1 GCF_001043975.1 Methylobacterium variabile | reverse complement strand
ACCACAAGGATGCCCGCTCGACTTGCATGTGTTAAGCCTGCCGCCAGCGTTCGCTCTGAGCCAGGATCAAACTCTCAAGTTGAAGAGCTGATCAAAGCTGATCACAACATAAACGGAAGCACACAACCAACCAGCGTTTCCGCCGGTCGTGTGAGCACCGAAACGTCGAACCAGCATCATCCTACTCACGATCCAGGCCAAAACCCGGATCCGCAGGGACAACGCCGTCCACGCTTCTCTTTCTCAGATGCACTTGTCAAAGAGCAGGCCGGCTCGCACCGGCAATCATCGGCAACAACAGGACCAGCACCTGACCAAGGTCAGGCTCGCCGGCCCAGACTGTGCAGAAGACGTCTCAGCGCCCGGTCCGCGGTAGCGGCCGGCGCCGATGGGCTGGGATATACGGGCGGCTCCCCGGACCGTCAACCCCTTTGTGAAGCTCTCGCGACAGCCGTCTCCGGGCAAGGAGGCACGGGACGCGATCGGCTGGCGCTTCGATCCGCCGAAGATGAAACGCGGCCACACCCCTGCGTCCATGATTGGTAGGCCGCTTGACGGAGACAGGCGACTTCCAGAAAACGGATTAGGCCGAAGAGCTGATCACCTAAAGCCCGCGAAAGTTCCTCTCTCTGATGATCACCCCCGGAAATGCCGCACCGTCCCGGATGCTCGAAGCTCCGACGATCCGACAGCACTCCCTGACCCTGGGGAAGAACTCGCGGTCGCAGATCAAGTCCCAGAAGCCGCTGATTCTCTGGATGACCGGCCTCTCGGGGGCGGGAAAATCAACGGTCGCCGACCGGATCGAGCACAGACTCTGGCAATGCGGTCATCATACGATGATCCTCGACGGCGATAATCTGCGCTTCGGGCTCAACAAGGACCTCACGTTCACGGATGCCGGCCGGGTCGAAAATATCCGCCGGACCGCGGAGGTCGCCAAGCTCATGCTGGATGCAGGCTTGATCGTGATCTGCTCCCTGATCTCGCCGTTCCGGCGCGAGCGGACGGAGGCCCGCCAACTGGTCGGTGCTGATGAGTTCCTCGAGGTCTTCGTCGATGCGCCCCTCGACGAGTGCATGCGCCGCGATCCGAAAGGGCTCTACGCCCGAGCACTTGCTGGGCAAATTCCCAACTTCACCGGCATTTCCTCGCCCTACGAGCCGCCGGATGCACCCGAGATCCACCTGCGGACCGACATGGCCGATGTCGACACCCTGGCCGGGCAGGTTCTCGACGAGTTGCGGCGCCGGGGCATCATCGCCTGCGTTCCGTGAGGCGCATGCACGCCGCGCGGAGGATCCCCCCTCGCCTCCTGTCTCACCACGGCGGGGGGCGAATCCGGGCGGAGGGAACATTGTCGAACGTGGTCCCGTCGCGGAGGCGACCGGAATCACGGTCGGATACCGCGCGATCCACGCAACCCGGAGTCGGGCCGAGCTTCTGATCCGGCTCTCGCCTGCCTCGTCCCCGCGCTGGCCGTCTGCCCCCCGGATCGTCGCGAGGATCCGGCGAGCCGCCCGGCGCGACTCACGCGGCCGGAGGCGACGCCTCGGCCTTGGCCTCCTCGGCGCATTTGAGGCAGAGCTGGCGCTTGGCGAGGAGGGCAGCGACCGCGTTCGCGCCCTCGAAGCTGACGACGTGACCGCATTCGAGGACGTTGAGCACCCGCTGATCGGGATCGTCGCGCTCACCCGAAGGATAGCAGCGGATCGCCGTCACGCGGCGCATCGGGATCTCAGCCTGCATGGCGGTGCCCTGGATTCTCGTTACGGTGGCGAGGGCCACCTTGCCGCGCGACCGCGGCACCTTCTCGTCGGCCGCTCCTTAGCACGGAGCGGGCCGGCGCGCAGTGGGGGGCGCCGCCTGCCTCATGTCGCAGGGGTGGGGCTCGCCTGCCCGCCGCACAGGCCCCGCACCTCGTCAGTCCCGGCGCGGCCCGTCTCCACGACCTGCGCGTGGTGCATCGGCTCCGCTCCCCGGTCGCGGGGCTCCGGCGGGCCGAAACGTCGAGCTCGCCGACGGCGATACCCTGTACGAGGATCCGCGCCACCCCTACACCGGGGCTGCCTGCCATCGGGCCGATGACCGACCCGGAGGCCGGCCGTCGCAAGAGATCGCCCCCGGCCACCGGGTTGGCGCAACCGGTTAACGCGTAGCAAGGAAACGTCACGGTGAGGGATTTCTCGAAGCCCGGGCGCTCGCCCGTCTACGCCGCCAACGCCGCCGTCGCGACGTCCCACCCGCTCTCGACGCTCGCCGCCATCGAGGTGCTGCGCTCCGGCGGCAATGCGGTCGATGCCGGCATCGCCGCGGTGGCGGTGCAGTGCGTGGTCGACCCGCTGATGACCGGCATCGGCGGCGACTGCTTCGCCCTCTACGCGCCGAAGGGCGCGGCCGTGCCGATCGCCCTCAACGGGTCCGGCCGCAGCCCGGCGGCGGCGCATGATGCCTGGTTCCTCGAGCGCGGCATCACCCTGACCCCGACCTCGCCCCATGCCGTCACGGTGCCGGGGGCGGTCGCCGCCTGGGCGAAGCTGCTCCAGGATCACGGCACCCGCAGCCTCGGCGAGTTGCTGCAGCCGGCGATCCGCTACGCCGAGGACGGCTACCCGGTGCAGTCCCGGGTCGCCCTCGACTGGTCGCGCAGCGTCGAGCGCGTCGCCGGCGATCCGGCCTCCGCCGCGACCTACCTGATCGACGGCCACGCGCCGGTCGCCGGCACGATCATGCGCCACCCGCGCCTCGCCGCCACGCTCCGGCGCATCGCCGCGGAGGGCCTGCGCGGCTTCTACGAGGGGCCGGTAGCCGAGGACATCGTCGCGCGCCTGCGCGATCTCGGCGGCCTGCACACCCTCGACGACTTCGCGGCGGCGGCGCCCGAGATCGTCACCCCGGTCACCACCCGCTACCGCGGCTACGACGTCTACGAATGCCCGCCGAGCGGCCAGGGGCTCGCGGTGCTGATGATGCTCAACGTGCTGACGCATTACGATGTCGCGGCCCTGTCCGAGCTCGACCGGGTCCACCTCTTCGCCGAGGCCTGCAAGCAGGCCTACCACCACCGCGACGCGCTCTTCGCCGATCCGGTCCTCAACCGGGTGCCGGTGGAGCACCTGCTCTCCGAGGCCTGGCGGGCGAGCGCCCACGGCGCCATCGACATGGCGCGCGCGCAGGAACCGGTGATTTGGCCGGAACTCGTCCACAAGGACACGGTGTACTTGAGCGTGGTTGACCGGGACGGCAACGCCCTGTCGCTGATCAACTCGATCTTCCAGGGCTTCGGCAGCGGCATCACCGCGCCGGAGAGCGGCGTGCTCCTGCACAATCGCGGCCTGTCGTTCCGCATCGATCCGGGCCACCCGAACACGATCGGGCCGAGGAAGCGACCGATGCACACCATCATCCCCGGCATGCTGATGCGCGACGGGCAGACGGTGGCGCCCTTCGGCGTGATGGGCGGGCACTACCAGGCGATGGGCCACGTCGAGCTGCTCACCGGCCTCATCGACCGCGGCCTCGACGTGCAGGAGGCACTGGATGCCCCCCGCAGCTTCGCCTATGGCGGCGGGATCGAGATGGAGCCAGGATTCTCGGAGGGCGTCGTCGCCGGGCTCGAGGCGCGGGGACACCGCACCATCCCGGCCTCCGGCCCGATCGGCGGCGGCCAGATCATCTGGATCGACCGGCAGCGCGGGGTGCTCGCCGCGGGCTCCGACCCGCGCAAGGACGGCAGTGCGCTCGGCTACTGAGGTGACCATGCCCCCCTTCGACATCGATGCCGCCGCCGCGGCCCTCCTCGACGCACGCCGCAGCCGCAGCCGCCTCGACGCCCTCCCCGAGGGCGCGAGGCCGGGCAGCGAGGCGGAGGCCTACGCGGTGCAGGACGCGGTCGCCCGCGCCCTCGGCCCGGTGGCCGGCTGGAAGGTCGGTGCGCCCGGCGCCACCGCCGCCCCGGCCCGGGCCGCCCTCCACGCCGACACGATCTTCGAGACCGACGAACTCCCGGCCTCGCTGTTCCACGTCATCGGGGCGGAGGCCGAGATCGCCTACCGCTTCGGCCGCGACCTGCCCCCGGAGGCGGGTCCCTACGACCGCGAGGCGGTGCTGGCGGCGGTCGCCACGATGCACCCGGCGATCGAGATCGCCGACACCCGCTTCGCAGTGTTCGGCGCCGTCGATGCCCACAGCCAGCGCGCCGACCAGCAGAACCACGGCGTGCTGGTGCTCGGGCCCGGTCTCTCGGACTGGCGCGGCCTCGACCCGGTGACCCAGCCGGTGCGGCTCACGGTCGACGGCAAGACGCTTCACGATCACGTCGGCGGCAACTCGGCGGTCGATCCCGTGCGCCTGCTGGTCTGGCTCGCCAACGAGGGCGCCCGGTCGCTCGGCGGAATCAGGGCGGGCCAGGTCGTCACCACCGGTTCCTGCACCGGCACGGACTTCGTGACGGCGCCGACCCGGATCGCGGCGGAGTTTCCGGGACTGGGAAGCGTGGCGCTGACCATCGGGTAACCGCGCGGCCGCGCGGGCCGGCGCCGCATCCGGGCGGCGCCGGCCCTCAGGCCCCGCTCAGCCTGCGCAGCGCCAGGCGATAGGTCATGTCGTGCGACGCGAGCGTGTCGGCGACGAAGAGGTCGAGGGCGGCGATGCCCCGCCGGGTCACGTCGAGCGCCTTGCGCTTGCTGCCATGGCGGACCAGCAGGCCGCGCTCCTCCGCCCGGATCAGGACGTTCCGGACATGCGACCGGGAGATGCCGAGGCGCGGCTGCAGGGCGGCGAGGTCGCTCTCGCGGATGACGCGGCCCGGATCCGCAATCCTCCAGTCCGACAGCAGGAGCAGCACGTTGACGCCGTGATTCATGAGCGTGAACGGCACGAGGTCGTGGTTGCGGGCGAGGAAGCGGGCGATCTCCGGAAAGTACCGGGTCGAGACGAAGCGTTGCGCCCTCTGGAAATCCGGGTCCCGGATGAGGGCGGCCCGGTAGCCGGGCTCGGGGTAGAGCATCTGGAGAGCGGTGTAGTACGACGCCAGGACCTCGCGGTCCCAGGCCAGCAGCGTAACGGACGAACGGAGCAGCTTGATCCGGCGGTCGGCCGCGGATTGCTCCAGGACGACGTGGCCGGTCTCGACCAGGCGCGCGATGAAGTCGTCGATCTGCCGCGGGCCGCAGAGACCGAACACCGCGACAGCCTCCTTCAGGCGGGTCAGGGTCGGCCACGTCGTGCGGTCGGCCGGGTCGTAGGCGGCATCGTTGCAGACGATCGTGCCGAGGGTGGCGACGCGGTACACGACGCTCTGCCAATGTCCCGGGAACGCGGCGATCTCGTACCGTGCGATGGTCTCGGCGACGTAGCGGCGCCTCATCCGCGGGAAGCCCGGATGCGCGAGGATCTCTCCCGTCGTGCGATGCTCGATCCCGGGGACGAAGGGCTGGAACAGGTCAGCGTCCGGATGCGCCTCGCCGGTCTGCTCGCACCGTGCCGTCATCGCCATGCGGTTGCCCGAACCCGTGGGAATCGCCGACGCATGCCCCCGCGACGGCACGAGGGCGAGATCGCGGCATCGCTCGATCGCTCGCTACCTTGTGGCGTCCGGCTCGATCGGCGTCAATCATGCGGGCTTCGCGCACCACCGGGAGATGGCCCCTGAGCGAGCTTCGCGGACGTAGCGTCCGGTCTCGCTACGAGAACCCGCGGCAGACGGGGTGCCGACGCGGACGAAGCGTCGGCCTGCCGACGCCGATCCGCCGAGGCCGGTCCGACCGGGAGACGCCGTCACGCGTCGAGCTGCCTGATCCACGTGTCCAGGGTCGTCGTGCCGCCGCCCCCACGCCACCCGGCCAGTCCCTCGTCGGCCACGCTCCGCGGCGAGACGCCGTAATGGCGCTTGAAGGCGCGGCTGAACGTTCTCTCGTCCGCGAAGCCCGACCTGTAGGCGACGGCCGAGACCCGGGGGCGGGCGCCGTCCGGGGCGCAGGTCAGGAGCTGCATCGCCCGGGCGAGGCGACGGTTGCGGATGTAGGCATGGATGCCGCCCTCCGTGGCGAGCTGGCGGTAGAGCGTGGCGCGGGACAGGCCGAACCGTGCGCAGATCATCTCCGCACCGAGGTCCGGCGAGGCGAGCCTGCTCTGGATGAAGGCCCGGATCTCGGTGCTGACCCGCCGCTCCGCCAGGTGCGGATCGGCGGGCGGGGCGGGGATCGCCGCCCGGCACAGCTTTGCGGCCGCGGCCGCGACGCCG